>JBIKOJ010000348.1:0-3147 GCA_044358135.1 Acetobacteraceae bacterium
GCGCCAGCGGGCGCAGGAGGCGGGCGGCGGCGGGCGAGGCCTCGGCCAGGGCGCGGAGATCCGGCCGGTGTTCGAACATGTATTCCAGCGCTTCGGCGCCCTGGGCGGCGGGTTGCCAGACGCGGGTGAGCCAGGCGTTGGTGGTGGGATCGCGCTCGCGGGGCGGGCGGGGGGTGGCGGGTGTTGCCGGGGTGGTGGCGCGGGTGGGGGTGGCGCGGGCGCGGTGGGGGCGGGGCTTGGGGAGGGTGCCTTCGAGGAAGCGCAGGGCGAGGCGATCCAGCTTGCAGACGAGCGTGTGCATCCGGACCCCGCCGCGCGCAATGCGCCAGAGGGCCTGGGGGGTCACCGGATGAAGGGAGAGGGCGGCGGTGCGCAGCTGCCGCCAGAGGAACAGCAGCGACAGGCGCAACGCGACTCCCAGGGGTGTGCTGGGTTCGAAGTGCATGGGAGTTAATATAAATGACAGAAGGGGCGATGGATAGGGGTGTTTATATGTTCTAACGGTAGGGGTGGGGTGCGGTGGGTGGGGTGGGTTTGGGGTTGCAGCGGGGTTTTTGGGGGGCTGCGAATGTACGCAGTCGAGCCGAATGTTGATTGCGCAAGCGTGCCGTGTTGCAGTGGCCTCGCTCGTGTGGAGCGGGGACGCGATGCGGCACTGGATGGTGGCCGGGCTGGTTTGCGTGGCGGGCTGCGGCGCTCCGTTGGACCGGGAGGCGGAGCTGGCGGCGTTGCGCGATGCGCGGCCGCCGTTCGCGACGTTCCGGACGTTGCCCTACGAGAAGGTGGCGGTACCGTCCGACACCGAGTTCCAGATCATGCGGGGCAGCGCGGTGATGGACCTTGATCCGCATGGGAAGACTTTTGCGAAGGGGTTCGAACTGCCAGCCGGCACTGCCGGACTCAACATCGACGTGGCAAGCTATGAAGTGCGTGGCGGACGGGCGTTCCATCCGATCGTGACGCTGCTGGATGTGGACAAGGAGCCGCTGCGAGTGACGCAGCCCAGTGCCGTGCATGTGGTGACAAACCCGAGGGCCGGGGGCAAATGGCGCCTGCTGATACTGGTGCAGATCCAGCCGGAGGATCGGGTTCGGGCGAGGTATCTTGTGGTCCACACCAGCCGGGAGATCGTTGAGGTGGGCTTCGCGCTGCCCGACGAACCGTGGCAGGAGGCGCGGTCGGCGCCGATCTTCATCTTCATTCCGGCTGGTGGCGGCAGCAGCGGGCCTGGACCGGCGCCACGGATCGGGAGTTCGCCGGCGGGGCCACTGTCGCTCACGATTTCGGAGATGAAGCGATGACGCGGGCGCTGCGGGCGGTGTTGGCCGTTCTGCTGTTGGCAGGGTGCGGGCCGAGCACGGCGGAACGGCAGGCGGTTGGCGTACTGCGCGACCCGTCGACGCGGGTGACGCGGTTTGGCGAGCTTGCCTATGCGCCGCTGGCGTTTCCGTCGCGGACGGTCTTCGACATCGATGGGGCGAGCCCGGTGGTGGAGATTGCGATGTGGGGGTGGAGTTATGCGAAGGGGTTTGTGCTACCCGCCTCGGCCGGGGAGATGCGGGTGAAGGTTTCCAGCACCTATAACGGCGATGGCCTGTTCTTTCCGATGCTGACGGTGCTGGACGCGGAGATGCGCCCGCTGATGACGACGGAGGTGAATGCGGCGCGGCAGTGGGAGCGGTGGATCGGAGTGCCGATCCAGGTGGAGGTGCCGGTGCTGCTGGCGGGGGATCTGCGACGGCAGGCGCGGTATCTTGTGGTGCATACGACCGGCGCGGTGGAGCTCGCAGAGCAAGAGGCTTTCGAGCCGTTTCAGGTGGCGCAGCGGGGGCCGGTGATCTTCTTCGTGCCATCGGTCCCGCCGCGCGAACCGACCGCGCCGAAGCGGCCTCGGCGTGCGGCGGTTGGGGCGGTGGTGATCGAGTTGGCGCCGCCGCTTCTTTGAGATGGCGGAACTGCTGTTGGGACCGGTTTTCGGCATCCCGCCCCCCACCCCGGCCCTCCCCACGAGGGGGAGGGGGAAGTAGAGTCATGGAAGTCTTTTTGCTTCTTTTTATTCAGAAAAAGAAGACGTTTACTTCCTCGATAGGAAGGCTTCGGCGAGTTCGATGGTTTGGGCGGTGTAGGTGGGGCCGCCCTCGCGGGCCATGGGGGTTTCGCTGTGGCTGGCCATCCAGGCCATGACGAGGATTCTTCGGGCCATGATGAGGGTGGGGAGCATGGCCTGGTGGTTGGGTGGGAGGGGGGCGACCGTTGCGTAGCCTTCGAGCCAGCTGGATTGGAGGGCGGGGATGATGGGTGTGTGTTCGTGCAGCGTGATGGCGGCTGCGAAGTCGTAGAGGTGCCAGGAGAGGCCGCAGTCGTCGAAATCGATGACGTGCATCTGGGGGCCGTCGACGAGGAGGTTGGCCAGGCGCATGTCGGCGTGGACGAGGCCGAAGCGGTCCGGCGATTGGCCGTAGGCTGAGAGGTGGTGGCGGATTTTGTCGCTGGCGCGGGCGATGATGGTGGTGCCTTCGGGGGTGAGGCCGAGGCCGGATTGCCAGGGGCCCCAGAGGCGGCATTCGCCGAGCATGGCGTCCCAGTCCCATAGTTTACGGGTGAAGCCTGGGGGGCGGGGCCAGGTGGCGGCGTGTTGGTGGAGGCGGGCGGTGATGGCTCCGAGGGTGTGGAACCAGGGGACGAGGGCGGCGTCGGCGGCGGGTTCGTGGCCCTGGAGGAACTGGAAGGCGACGGCGTGGCGGGCGGGGAGGCCGGTGGGGGAGGCAAGGGTGGCGACGGAGTCGCCGGAGATGGTGGGGTGGATGGCGGCGGTGGAGACGTGGCCTGATTGGCGCAAGGCGGTGATCCAGGCGAGTTCGGAGCGGATTTCCTGCTCCGTGTGGTAGCCGACGCGGTGGATGCGCAGGATGAGGGGGGCTTCGGCCTCCGGGTCGGAGAGGCGCCAGGTGGCGTTTTCGGAGATGTTGAGGAGGGTGGGTTCGGTGCGCGGGGAGAGGCCCCAGAGGGGGAGGGCGGCGCGGATGGCTTCGCGCATGTCGGCCAGGGTGGCTGGGGTGTATTCCGTGTCGCTCATGCGGTGCGGCGGCGGCGGGCGAGGGCGGCGAGGGCGAGGGGGAGGAGGAGGGCGGAGGCGGGCTCGGGGGT
>JBIKOJ010000185.1:0-10828 GCA_044358135.1 Acetobacteraceae bacterium
CGCGGCCATGGCCGGATAGTGTGTATTGGCATGGCCGCCCGAGCCAAGCCAGCGGCCCGCTGCCCTGATGGGCCAGGGCCAGACGCAGCCCCAGCGGCTCGGTCGGCGTAGGGTCCTGGGCGGGCTGGCTGCGCGTGACATAGGCCAACCCATCGCCTTCCAGGAATACCGTGAGCATCTCGCCTGGGGCCCCCGCGCGGCTGGCGGTGGCAAGGTCGAACCGCCCGGCGGTGACGATGCGCCATTTCCAGCCAGCGGCTTCGGCCAGGGCCGGGCCATGCCCCAGGCGGTCGGTGCAGCCTGCCTGCAGCAGCAGCAGCACCGCCAGTGCGGCCCTAGCGCCCATCGCGCAGGGCCGCCAGGGCAGCCGCCATGGCCTGCATCACACCGGGCCAGTCGCCACGCGCCGGTTGGCGGAACAGCCGGTGTTGCGGGTACCAGGGCGTGTCCGGCCGGTGCATCAGCCAGCGCCAGTCCGGCATGAAGGGCAGCATCACCCAGGCCGGTCGGCCCAAGCCCCCGCACAGATGCACCGGCGAACTGTCCACCGAGATCAGCAGGTCTGCCACCATGCAGATCGCCGCCGTGTCATCGAAATCGGCGATCTCGTCGCTGGTGAAGGTCAGCGCCATGCCCGGCGGCGGGTTCTTCGCCTGTTCCGTCGCCGGCCCCTTCTGGACCGTGACGAAGCTGACGCCCGGCAACCCCAGTGGGGCGAAATCCGCCAGCGAGGTCGAGCGATTGGCGTCGTTGTAATGGGTCGGCCGGCCGGCCCAGGCCAGCGCCACGATAGGCCTTGGCAGATGCGCCAGCCGCGCCTGCCACCTGGCCACCCGGGCCGGGTCTGGCAGCAGATAGGGCAGCGGGCCCGGCAGGTCGCCCGGTTGCAGCCCCAGCGCCTGGGGCAGGCTCATCATCTCGCAATGCGTATCGAATGCCGGGGGCAGTGTGCCGCGCGTCAGGTACTCATCCACGCCCAAGGGGCTGCGGCGCGCCAGGTCCAGCGTCTCGTGGTTGATCTCAAGCAGGACACGCGCGCCACTGCGGCGCTTGGCCTCCGGTAGCAGGCGGAGGAACTGGAAGGTATCGCCATAGCCCTGCTCGTCATGGATCAGCAGGGTGCGGCCTTCCATCGCCTCGCCTTCCCAGCGTGGCCGCTGGACCTTGCGTTCCATCCGGGTGGTGTGCAGCAGGCTGTAGCGCCACCGGTATTCGCGCCAGCCGCGCGTGTATTCGCCCTGCAGCAGCAGCGTCTCGGCCAGGTCGAACCGGCCCGGCAGGTCGCCTGGGAAGCTCTGCACCAGCATCTCCTGGATCAGCCGCACCTCGTCCAGCTTGCCCTGCGGCTTGATGGCAGCGGCCAGGATACGCCAGAGCGGAATGGGTCCGCTGCCGCTGGCCAGCCAGGGTCGCACCAGCGCCTCGGCGGCTTCCAACTGCCCGGCGGCCAGCAGACTGCGGGCCTGCGCCTCGGTCTCCGCCAGGGACAGGCTCATGTCGCCGGCAGTCCCAGCGCCTCCAGCAGCGGGCCCAACTGGGCCGCATGCTGGCGCCAGCGCCCGGCCGAGCTTTGGTACATCGGCTGGCGCACCTGGTTGACGCTGGCGGTGCGGATCACCCGGTCGGTGGTATGGAACTGGAGCACCGCGGGGTTCCAGGCCAGCCCGAGGAAATCCAGCAGGCGCCGCGTTTCGGCTTCGGGGTCTGCCACCAGGGCTTCGTAGTCCACCTCCAGGAAATGGCTGGCCGGCAGCACGGCGCGCCAGTGCGCCATCAACGCCTGGTAGCCCAGGTGGAACTGGCCAAGCTCGGCCAGGTCGTAGCTGAAGATCTGTTCGCGGGTGAACAGCTTGGAGTAGCAGGACAGGCAGGTATCCACGGGGTTGCGCCGGCTGTGGATGATGCGGGCGCCCGGTAGCATCAGGCGGATCAGCCCGGCATACATGAAGTTGGCGGGCATCTTGTCCACGATGTGGCGGCGGCCCTGGGCCAAGGGCGCAACCTGCGCCAGATAGGCCTCGCCCAAGGCGGCCAACGGCTTCGGCTCCAGCCCCGCCACCGCCTGCGGGAAACCGCCGATACTGTCTGCCAGGCGCTGCACGTTCAGCAGCTCCCCGGCGCCATGCACGGCGGGGTGTGAGGCCAGGATCTGCTCGATCAGCGTGGTGCCGGAGCGGGGCATGCCCAGCACGAAGACCGGCAGCGCCGATGGCGCGCCCCCGCCACCCAGGCGGTCAAGCAGGGCAGGGGTGAAGACATCCGCAATGCTGGCCAGCCACTGGCTGGTCGCGGCGCTGTCGAACTGGATTTGCGCCCGCTTCATCCGGTTGCCGGCATGCAGGTGGTGGAAGCCGCGTTCGCTCTCGCCGATCTCCAGCCAGGCCTTGCCCAGCGCGAAGTGCAGCATCATCCGGTCATTGGCTGCAGCCGCACCGCCCTCGGACAGCAGCGCCTCCATCCGCTCGATCGCGGGGTCGTTCGGGGTGAAGCGCCGCAAATCTGCGCTGTTGAACCAGGCCGAGGCGGAGGCTGGGAAAGCCGCCAGCGCCCGGTCAAAGGCCGCCGTGGCTTCGGCCTTGCGGCCATGCTCCATGTACAGGGTGGCGCGGTTGACCAGCGCCCTTTCCGTGGCCACGCCAGGCAGGGCGGCGGCGCGGTCGAAGGCGGCCAGCGCCGGCTGGAAGCGGCCCATCGCCTGCAGTACCGTGCCATGGGCGTTATGGGCCTCGGCGCTTTGCGGGCCGGCCGCCACAGCCTGCTGCGCGGCCTCCAGCGCTGGCTCCAACTGGTCCAACTGCTTCAGGCTCAACGCCCGCGCCGCCAGCCCGGTCGGGTGGGAGGGGGCGAAGCTGAGCAGCGCGCCCAGTGTGCGCAGCGCGTCTTGATGCCGGTCGCGCGCCGTCTCCACCGCGGCAAGATTGATGTAGGCGTCGGCCATCTGCGGGTTCAGCTCGATGGCGCGGCGGGCGTGTTCGGCGGCGCGGTCGTGCTGGCCCTGGTCGTTCAGCAGGTTGGAGAGATTGCTGTGCGGCTGCGGGTAGCCAGGGCGCAGCGCCAGCGCGCGCAGCCAGTGCTGTTCGGCGCGGTCCAGCAGGCCCAGGCGCTTGCAGGTATTGCCCAGGTTGTTGTGGGCTTCCGGATTGTCCGGCTGCTGCGCCAGCACGCGTTCCAGGCAGATGCGGCTTTCGTCCAGCTTGCCGGCTTCCTGCAGAATGATGCCGAGGTTGTTCCAGGCACCGGGCAGCATGTTGTTCACGGCCACGGCGCGGCGCGCGGCGGCCTCGCCTTCCGCCAGCAGGCCGCGCTGGCGATACAACTCCGCTAGGTTGGACAGATACACCGCCGGCGCCCGCGGTGCCTGGCAGGCCTGGGCGAGATACGTGATGGCCAGGTCGAGGTTGCCATAGGCATGCGCCATCAGCCCCAGCAGGTGCAGCGCATCCGCTTGCCCGGGCCAGGCCTGCAGCACGCGCTGGCACAGTATCTCCGTCTGGTCGGCCTGGCCGGCAGTCCAGTGGTCATGCGCCTTGGCAAGGGCTTCCTGCAGGGAAAGCTGCTGGCCAGCGGGCCGCGTTGCCGGGGTGCTCATGGTGTTATTCCTGATGGTTTACCCAGGTGCCGAAACAGCCGTATAGACACGTAGGAGCGGCCAATCGAATGGGCGTTACTACTGGAAAAAGTTGCAGGAATTGTGCGGTGCCTTTAACTATTCTCGTTAAGATCCAAAGCCCGATGCACGACCTGGACGCAGCCGACGTGCTATTACACCAAGCAAGAGGGTCGCAAGCCCCCTGCACCACCGGATTGCTGTTTTTCGCCCTGATCATGGTGGGTTGAACTCGTGTATAGCTTAGAAGATCGTAAACAGGAGGTTCAGCGCAAGGTCGTGAATGCCTTGTCGTTACGCCCGATGGAGTGCTTGACCGGAACCGTGCCGGCAGGCGTAGCCCCGACCATGCTGCCCACAGACCCTCGGGTGCGCCGGTTCCGCGCCTCAGCCTTTGCGACCCGGCATGTGGCGGAGGACCGGATCAGCAGATTCTGGTTCCGCAATTTCCTCTGGGCGAGCCTGCTGCGGGAGTTGATGGTCCGCAGCCTGGCAGACGCCCCGGCGCTGCGGGTCGCCCATCTGCCTGAACTGGCGATGCGAACGGGGCTGTCGCTCGCCAGCGTTCATACGGCCATCAACCAATCCGTAGCGACCGGAGATTTTGCCAAGATCAGGGCCGAACATGATAACAGGCATATCATTCTGGTGCCATCTTCTGAAATGCGGGAGTATTTTTCGAGGGATATCAAAGAAAATTTGAAAGAACTCACGAGTTATTGCGGAAGAAAGGAACTTGATCCGGATCTGCTGGAAAGGATAGGCGGTGCCAGCTATACCAGGCTGATGATAAGGTTTGTCTCCCTTCCCCAATTCAAGCAGACCACGGAAGAAGCCGCGCTGGCGAGGAGAATGTTTTTCTTCTTGATGTGGGATCTGGTGCTGGATTCGGTCGAGAACAGAGCGGTGCCGTTGGCGGCAATCGCCAAGAGAATGAAGATTTCGATGAGTGCGTTGAGATTGGTGCTGCACCAGGCGCGTGAAGGTGGGTGGCTTGAACCGTGTGAGGGTTTGCAGCCGAGCGCCATGGCACTGCACCGCTACACCATGCTTTTCAGCGCCGGAGAGGCCCGCACCAACCTGCTGCTGGACGCGTTGGAGGCGGTGGTTGCAGAGCCCGCATTGGCCACGGCCCTGGACCCTGGAGCGCACTGAGGCGCCCGCGCCGATCTGGGCGGGCATGGGGCATGCCATCTGCCTGGGCGGCACCCGGCCAGGGCTCGGCGCCCCCATCGATGCCGCATGAACACAGCGCCGGCCTGGATGGTGCGGAAAGTCCATCGGGGTCAGATGGTGACGTCACGCCGGTGAAGCCGCTTCCCGACCGTTGGGCAGGTTGCCCCCGCTGCACGTGCCGGAGCTTCGCCGTGTGGGGAGGTGGCTTGCCTGCGCCCGGATCTGAATGACCGCTTCGGCAAGCCACTTATCCACAACCCCACTAACAACATCCACCTGAACAGATGCGGCAGCAACCATTGGTCAGGGCAGTTCTTTAATCAATCATCCCCGGCACAAAAATTACTACGAATATTGGAGTGCAGGGCCAACCAGTTAGTGGCTTTGGGGCAGGAAATTCAGCGGCTATGCCTCAGGGTGAAGACCAGGAGGTGATACCCATGCCGCAGCACCCGACGACCGCGCAGTCTCCAAAGGCCGAGGCCCTGCTGCGCCGTACTCTGCTGGCGGGCGTCTCGCTCTATGCCATCGCCGTCACCGCGGGGGCGCAGGCAACAACTCCCTGCGCCAGCAACGTCATCTCCACCGTCTGCACCGGTCCCATCACGACGGACGCTTCCTTCACCAGCTTTACGGTGACCGGGTCGGGCGCGATCAGCAACGGACCCAACGGCCTCTTCAACAGCGACGCCACCCTCGGCACGTTGTCGAACGCCGGCACCATCGCCGGCACCATCTACCACGCCATCGACAATAGCCGGAGCATCGGCACGGTGTTGAACACCGGCATCATCAGAGGATCATGGAGCGGCCTCTTTTCCACCGGCAGCATTGGCACGTTCGACAACGCCGGCCAGATCAGCGGCGCCACCTATGACGGCGTGTTTGTCGGTACTCTCGGCGCTATCGGCGCGATGACCAATCAGACCAGCGGCACGATCAGCGGCTATAATGCCGCTGTCAATGTCGCCGGCAGCATCGGTAGCCTGGCCAACTCCGGCGTGCTCGTCTCGGCCGGGTTTGGGGGTGTCATGGTCGACGGCACCCTGGGCACATTGGTGAACAACGCCGGCGGTGTGATCTTCGGCACTGCGTTTGGCGTGCAGGTCGGTTACGATATCGCAGGCGCGACCTTGGGCAGCCTGATCAATGCTAACACGATCGTAGGCGGCCTTGTCGGTGTAGGCAATGTCGGCGCGGTGGGCGCCCTGATCAACGGCGCCACCGGCACCATCTCCGGTGAGGTGGCCGGCATCGCCAATCTCTCGGGCACGGGCTTTGCCGGTACCATCCTGCAAAGCTATTCCATTGCCATCGTCGGCACCGGCACCATCGGTGCGTTGACCAATTCGGGCACCATTCTGGGTGGTGCGTATGGCGCCTATAATGATGGCAGCATCGGCACGCTGACCAATGGTGGCCTGCTGGTCGCCACCGCCACCACGGGCCTGGTGCTGCCACACGCCAGCGCGGCCTTGTACTCCGTGGGCGTGATGAATCTCGGCCAAATGGATACGCTGACCAACCTAGCCGACGGCTACATTGTCGCCCGCACATCTGCGAGCGTGTACTCGTTCGCCGGTGTCTACAATAACGGTTCCATGGGCGTGCTGAACAATGCTGGCGATATCAGTGCCAGCATTGGCATTTTTATGGGCCTGCCGGGCTCCATCGGCGTGCTCAGCAATTCCGGCACGATCACTGGCGAAAGCGCGGGCATTCAGAGCGAAGGCTTCATTGGGACACTGAACAACACTGGCGTGATCCTTGGTGAAGGCGAGGCCCTGCAAAACGCCGGAACCATCGGTGTCCTCTTCAACAGTGGAACCATCATCAGTAGCAGCTCCGCCTACGCCATATCCAATAACGGTGCCATCAACACGCTGTCCAACAGCGGGACGATCTACGGCTATAGCGGCGTTTCCAACTACGGCACGATAGGGGTCCTGTCGAATTCCGGGGGGATTTATGCGCAATCCTACGCTGGCGTTTCTAACGGCGGGTCGATCGGCACCCTCACCAATAGCGGGACCATTGCCGTTGCTCAATACGGCTATTTCGGCGTTTACAACGCCGGCAGCATCGGCGTCCTGACCAATACCAGCTCCGGGCTCATCCAGGGCAAGACAGCCGGTATCGACAATGATGGGTCGATCGGCCAGCTGAGCAACAGCGGCACCATCACTGGCATCTCGTATGGTATCCGGAACGCGAGCATCATCGGCACGCTGACCAATAGCGGGCTGATCCACGGTGAGAGAAGGGGCATCCTCGCCTCCTCCGGTGGTTACATTGGTGCCTTGTTCAACAGCGGGACCATAAGCGGCGACTACGGCATAAATAGCGACGGGACAATAGGATTTATAAATAACACAGGGGAAATTATTAGCTCCGATTCAGATTATGCTATTTCAAATGACGGTAGCATCGGGTCAATTATCAACTCCAATCTCATTCATGGCTATACCGGTATTTATAGTGGCGGTTCCATCGACAGAATCGACAACTCGGGGCGCATCCATGGGCAGTCTTGGGCGGGTGTAGACAATGATGGTGTCATCGGGACGCTGACCAATAGCGGGACCATTACGACCGATTCGCTTTACAATCCATGGAACGGGTCTCACGGCGTAACCAACCGTGGAACGATCGGGGTTCTGGAGAATACCAGCTCTGGCTTGATCTTCGGTGACAAGGTGGGCGTCCGAAACGATAATAGGTTCGGCGACATTGGCGCCATTGGCACGCTGATCAACGCGGGCGCCATCCGCGGCGGGGAGACCGGCATCCGCAACATGGGGGTGATGGGCCCGCTGGTGAACAGCGGCAGCATCACGGGCGGCCTTTATGCGCTGAACAGCAGCGGTACCGGCGCCACCATCGGTGCCATCACCAATAGCGGCGTCATCAACGGCTATGTGCTGGTGGGCAACCAGGATGTGACCATCCAGGGCGGCAGCGGCTCTGGTTTCGGCACCATCATGGGCGGCAGTGTCGTGATGACCGACGGCAACCTGACCTTCGGCGCCGGCAACCAGCTGCTGGCCAGCAACATCGCGGTGAAGGGTGGTGCCGGCACGGTCACGCTGGGCGGCACGCTGCAGGCCAATACCCCCGTAGCGATCAGCGGCAACCTGGTGCAGAGCAACGGCTCGCTGCTCATCCTCGGCATCGATGCCGCCAGCCAGGGCCGGCTCAATGTCACCGGCACGGTGGACATGACCAACGGTGCCGTGCGCGTCCAGCCGCTCAACGGCTTCAAGCTGGCCCGGAACGGCACCTACACGCTGGTGGACAGCGCCACGCCCGCGGGCACCAGCTATGCCGGCGTGCAGCTCAGTCTCTCGGGGTATCGCGGCTTCTTCACCACGCCCATGATCGATGGCCACTACAACCTGGTGCTGAACATCCGCAGCAGCGACTACACCGCCATTGGCCGTGCCTCCGGTGCCACGCCCGGCAACATGGGCAGCACGCTGGACCAGCTGGCGGCCAATAGCGGCGCGTTCCAGCAGCAGGTGCTGACCCACATCGACGACCTGCCGGAGGGCAAGCGCCAGCAGGACGCGGTGCGCCAGACCGCGCCGGTGCAGACCTCGGCGAGCGCCGTGGCACTGAATGTGAGCGCCGCATTGACCACCCAGGTGGTGGAACAGCACCAGATCGGCCTGATGGCGCAAGATGGCCGCGGCGGCGGCGGCATAGCGGCCGGCTCGGGCGGCAGCCAGAAGCGCATGTGGTTGCGGGTGATGGGCGGCTACTCCAACCGCAGCACCACCGCCACGGTGGACGGCTACAGCAGCCGCAGCGGCGGCATGATGATCGGCCTGGACTACAACCTGTCGCCCACGGCCGTTGTTGGCATCGGCGCCAGTATGATGCAGGGCCGCACCAATACCGGCGGCGTGACCACCGGCAGCACCACCTTGCTGACCAACTACTCGCTCACCGCCTATGGCACCTGGCAGTTCCGCCCGGGCAGCTTCGTGTTCGGCCAGGCGGGTGGCGGCAGCAACAGCTTCATCCAGCGGCGCCAGATCGGCTTCCTCGGCGCCACGGCGCGGTCGCAGTTCAGTGGCTACCAGTTTCAGCTGAAGGGCGGCCTTGGGCATGACCTGCACCTGACCGACAGCGTGACGCTGACGCCGATGGCCACGCTGCAGTATCTGCGCGCGGATACCCAGGGCTACGGCGAAACGGGCGCCGGCCTGGCCAATCTGCAGGTCAATCGCTCCCGCGTTGATGCGCTGGTGCATGAGGTGGGTGCCCGCGTCTCCGGCCGATGGGAGACGCCACTGGGCACGATACTGCCGGAAATGCGGCTGTCCTGGACCCACGACTACATCGTCGGGCCCATCGCAGCCACCGGGCAGCTGGCGGGGGCCACCTTCTTCAGCACCACGTCGCGGCTGGCGCCCGATGGTGCAAGGCTGAACCTGGCTGGCACCCTGCTGTACAGCGACAGGCTGACGGTGCGGGCCGAGTATCAAGGCGACCTGCGCAGCAACTACAACGCCCATACCGGCATGTTGCGGGCCTCGCTGGCCTTCTGACCTGGCAAGCCCGCCGCGAGGTGTCGCGGCGGGCTTGCTGCTGATGCAGGCGCCGTGTTGCGGCGCAAGCCATGCGGTGTGACGTGAGCCCCTGAATCCCCCCCCCAGTTTTGAGGAGAGCCCGCCCGAGCAGGAGGCGGACGGATGAAGCGTTCGAGGTTTACGGAGGAGCAGATCATCGGCGTGCTGCGGGAGCAGGAGGCCGGTCCGGCGATGCCGGATTTGTGTCGCAAGCATGGGATCAGCCCGGCGACGTTCTACCAGTGGAAGGCGAAGTTCGGCGGTCTCGAAGTGTCCGAGGTGCGGCGATGCCGGCCAGCGCGGCGGACTTCGCAGGCAGCGTGTTTCCCACCGGCACCGTCAGCTTCGCCGCCGGCCAGACCACCCGCACCATCACCATTCCCGTGGCCGCCGAGCTTGCCCTTGAAGCGGACGAGACCTTCGCCGTCACCCTGTCCAACCCCTCGGCCGGCGCTTCCATCGGCACCGCCTCGGCCGTTGGAACCATCCGTAACGACGACGTGCCGGCCACCGGCACGCTGGCGATCGCCAGGCTCCAGGGCTCCCGCGCGAAGGGCAATGCTGGCCCCACGTCCTTTACCTTCGCGGTCACCCGCAGCGGCGACACCAGCGGCCCGGCCTGGGCCAACTGGGTGGTCACCGGCGGCGGCATCCCCGGCACCGTGGGCGCCTCCGCGTCGGATGTTGGCGGCACGCTGCCCTCGGGGGCCGTCACCTTCGCCGTGAGCGAGACCAGCAAGCTGGTCACGGTGAATGTCTCCGGCGATGCCGCGATGGAGCTGAACGAGAGCTTCTCGGTCACCCTCTCCGGCACGCCGGCCGGGGTCACCGTGGGAACGGCCACCGCCACCGCAACGATCTGGAACGACGACACCCCCGGCACCGGCACGCTGGCGATCGCGCGCTCCAGCGCGCAGAAGGCCGAGGGCCAAAGCGGCACCACCGCCTTCACCTTCTCCGTCACCCGCGGCGGCGACCTCACCGGCACCGCCAGTGCCGACTGGGCCGTCACCGGCGGCGGTGTTCCCAGCACTGTCTCGGCCAATGCGGCGGATTTCGCTGGCGGCACCCTGCCCAGCGGCCGCGTGAACTTCGCCGCCGGCCAGGGGCTGACGACGGTCACCGTCAACGTTGCCGCCGACAGCACGATCGAGCTGAACGACAGCTTCACCGTCACCCTCGCGGCCCCGCAACTGGGCGTCACCATCGGCACGGCCGCGGCCACCGGCGTCATCCTGAACGATGATTTCCCGCCCTCCGGCGTGTTCTCCATCGCCGGGCTGCAGGCGGATCGTGGCGAGGGGGCGAGCGGCAGCACCGCCTTCACCTTCGTCGTCACCCGCGCCGGCAACATTGCAGGCCCCGCCAGCGCTAGAGCGTGATCTTCTTACACTGAAGCGTATCCTGCATGTCTAAGGTAGCTCGCGCACTCTGCGGGTGAGAATGCGCTGAGGAGGGTGCCGATGCGGTG
>JBIKOJ010000186.1:0-10826 GCA_044358135.1 Acetobacteraceae bacterium
AGTGGCACGACGGGACGGCCGAAGGCGATCGTGACCAGCCAGCGGGCGCGGTTCCTGGGGCATTTGCTGTTGCAGGCGAGCCTGCCGTGGCTGCCGGGTGCCGGGTGCCGCTGCCTGGCGATGACGCCGTTTGCGCATGGGGCTTCCTTGCAGACCTATGCCTGGCTCAGCCAGGGCGGGACGATGGTGCTGCAGGATGGGGTGGACCCGGAGCGGGTGCGGCCGTTGCTGGCGGGCGGGTTGGAGGCGATGTTCGCCGCGCCCACGGTGCTGGCCAAGCTGGCCGCGGCCTTCGCGGGGGCGGAGCTGCTGGGGCTGCGGACGATCTTCACCGGCACCGCGCCGCTGCCGCCGCTGCTCTATGGGCGGGTGCGCGGGATGTTCGGGCCGGTGGTGCGGGTGACGTACGGGAAGACCGAGGTGGTGAACCCGATCACCATCCTGCGGCCGGAGGAGACCGATTCCTGGTATGCCGGGGGCGGCGGGGCGGATGGCGCGGCCTGCGTCGGCTGGCCCGGCCAGGGGGTGGAGGTGGTGATCGACGGCGGCGCGGAAGGCGAGGTGCTGCTGCGGGCGGCGCATATGTCCGAAGGCACGCTGGATGCCGACTTCAACGTGGTGCCGTGGCGGGTGGATGGGTTCCATGCCACCGGGGATGTCGGGCGGATCGACGAGATGGGGCGGCTGCACCTGGTGGCGCGGCTTTCGGATGCGATGAAGTCTGGCGGCTACAAGATCTATCCGCAGGAGATCGAGCGGGCGCTGGCGCCGGCGGGGGATGCGGTGGTGGTGGGGTTTCCCTCCGACTACTGGGGCGAGATCATCGTGGCGGTGGCCGAAGCGGCGAGCCCGGGCTGGGAGGCGGCGGCGAAGGCGGCGTGTGGGGATCTGGCGCCGTTCAAGCGGCCGCGCTTCCATGCCTCGGTGGCGGCGCTGCCGCGCAACGGGCAGGGCAAGGTGGTACGGCGGTTGTTGCTGGCGGAATTGCAGCGACAGTGGCGGCTGGTGGATGGGCCGCGGCCCGTGTTCGAGAGGATCGGCTGATGCTGCATCGCAGGGAATTCGAGCCCGGGGCCACGCCGCCGCTGTCTGGGCTGCGCGTGGTGGATCTGTCGCGGCTGGTGGCAGGGAACATGGTGAGCCTGCAACTGGCCGACCATGGCGCAGAGGTGATCAAGATCGAGGACCCCGCCAAGGGCGATCCGCTGCGGGCGTGGCGCACCGATGGGCATTCGCTGCACTGGAAGGTGTACGCGCGGAACAAGAAATCCCTGGCGCTGGATGTGCGGCACCGCGATGGGATGGCGATCCTGGCCGAGCTGATCGCGGCCAGCGACGTGCTGATCGAGAATTTCCGGCCCGGCACGCTGGAGGCGATGGGGCTGGCGCCTTCGGTGCTGCACGCGCGCAACCCGAAGCTCATCATCGTGCGGGTTTCCGGCTTCGGACAGGACGGGCCGTATCGGGAGCGGCCGGGGTTCGGCACGCTGGTGGAGGGGATGAGCGGTTTCGCGGCGATGAACGGGTTCGGCGACCGGGAGCCGGTGCTGCCGCCTTTGGCGCTGGCCGATATGGTGGCTGGGCTCTACGGCGCCTTCGCGGTGATGATCGCGCGGCGCGAGGTGGAGGCTGGGCGGCCCGGCCAGGTGATCGACCTGCCGCTGCTGGACCCGATGGTGTCGATCCTGGGGCCGCAGGCGGCGATGTTCCAGGTTTCCGGCGAGATCCCGCCGCGCACCGGCAGCCGCAGCAACACCACCTCGCCGCGCAATGTGTTCCGCACGCGGGATGGGCGCTACATCGCCATCTCCGCCTCCATCCAGGCGATGGCCGAGCGGCTGCTGCGGACGATCGGGCGGGAGGACATGATTTCGGACCCGCGCTTTGCCAATAACACGGCGCGGGTGGCCAATGCGGCCGAGTGCGAGGCGCCGATCGCCGCCTTCATTGCCGCGCGCGACAGTGCGGAGGTGCTGGCGATCTTCGAGAGGGCCGAAATCACCGCGGCACCGGTGTACGATATCGACCAGTTGATCGATGACCCCCACGTGGCGGAGCGGGAGATCCTGGTGGAGCTGCCCGATGCCGATCTCGGCCATGTGGCGATGCATGCCGTGGTGCCGCGGCTGGCGGGCACGCCGGGGGCGATCCGGTCGCCGGCGCCAGGGCTCGGGGAGCATACGGGGGAGGTGCTGCGGATGCTGGGGCGCAGCGACGAACAGATTGCGGCGCTCAGGGCGTCGGGCGCCGTTAAGTAAGCAAGCGGTTCTTTTTTGAAAAAAAGAACCAAAAAACTTTTATTCGTTTGCGGTGGGGAGGAACGGGCCTTTCCACCGCAAACGAATGAAGTCTTTTTGCTTCTTTTTCTTCAGAAAAAGAAGACTTCCTTCCTCAAGCCGCCGCCGGCTTGAGCCGATCGGCAAAGCTCTTGCGGAACTTCATCACCTTGGGCGCCACCACGGCGCGGCAGTAGCCGGACCAGGGGTTGCGGGCGAAGTAGTTGTGGTGCTCCGGCTCGGCCGGCCAGAACTCCTCCAGCGGCACGATTTCGGTGACGATCTTGCCCTCCCAGATGCCGGCCTTCTCGATTTCCTCGATCATGCGCTCGGCCGCCTCGCGCTGGGTGGCGTCGTGGCTGAGGATGATCGAGCGGTATTGCGGGCCGATGTCGTGGCCCTGGCGGTCCTTGGTGGTGGGGTCGTGGATGGTGAAGAAGACGCGCAGCAGGTCTTCGAAGCTGACCTCGGCGTCGTCGTAGGTGATCTGCACCACTTCGGCGTGGCCGGTGGTCTTGGCGCAGACGGCCTCGTAGCTGGGGTGTTGGACATGCCCGCCGGCATAGCCGCTCATGACCGCGCTGACGCCGCGCAGGCCGAGATACACCGCCTCCAGGCACCAGAAGCAGCCGCCGCCGAGCGTTGCGAGTTGTTGGGCCATCGCGTCCTCCTGTGATTGGTCATAGGTTGGCATGGTGTGTTCGCTTGTCCAGCCGGGAGGAAGACGCCGCATGGCGCAGATCGTGACAACGTTCGAGGAACGGGCCGGGGGGCGTGTGGCCCGCGTGGTGGTGGACAACGCGGCGAAGCTGAACGTGCTGAACTCCGCGCTGTCGGCGGAGCTGGAGGCGGCGTTTCGTGGGTTGGCGGGCGCGGCGGGGCTGCGGGCGGTGGTGCTGGCCGGCGCTGGCGGGCGGGCGCTGATCGGGGGGGCGGATATCCGCGAGATGGCGGGGCTGACGCCGGCCACCGCACGGGTGTTCATCACCCAGCTTCATAACGTCTGCGCGGCGATCCGGGCGCTACCGGTGCCGGTGATCGCGCGGATGCAGGGCTATTGCCTCGGCGGTGGGCTGGAGGTGGCGGCGGCGTGCGACATGCGCATTGCCAGCGAGGATGCGGTGATGGGGATGCCGGAGGTGCGGGTGGGCATTCCGAGCGTGATCGAGGCAGCGCTGCTGCCGCAGTTGATCGGCTGGGGGCGGACGCGGCGGATCCTGATGACCGGGGAGACCTTCGATGCCCAGAAGGCGCTCGCCTGGGGCATGGTGGAGGAGGTGGTGCCGGCCGCCGAGCTGGATGATGCGATCGGGCGGGTGCTGGACGACCTGCTGGCCGGTGCGCCACATGCGCTGGCGCTGCAGAAGCGTCTGATCGGCGAGTGGGAGGAGCGCGGCATGGCGGGCGCCATCGCGGCGGGGATCGATGCCTTCGCGGAGGCCTGGACCACGCCGGAGCCCGGCGCGCGGATGCGGCATTTCCTGGAGAGCAAGCGCACGTGAAGGACCAGCCGCCGCCGTTCCGGGCGCAGGGTTGGCCCGGCCTGCGCGATGTGGCCGCGATGGCCTTCACGATGGTGCTGCTGCTGGCCTGGCTGCTGGCGCTGGGGGTGGCGTGGCGGCACTGGACCACGCGCAGCGACCTGGAATCCATCGTGCTGCTGGTGCTGGCCGCAGGGGTGGCGGGCATGGGCGTGAGCTTCGTGCGCGCCGTGCATCGCCATCGCCTGCGCTGGGTGACACTGGTGCAGCGCGGGGAATGGCGGCAGGCGACGGTGGTGGAGATTGCGCGCGGCTTCGATCCGCGCGGGATCGAGATCGGCGTGCCGTATCGCTGGATCGTGACGGCCGCGGCGCCGGGGCCGGATGGTGGGGAGCAGCTGTTCCGCTCCGCGCCGGTGCGGCGGCTGCGCGACGTGCGGGAGCTGATGGGCAAGCGCGTGTGGGTGCGGGTGGACCCGACGGACCCGGCTTCCCACGTGTTGCTGCCGATGGCGGCGGGATGAGGTGGGCCCTCAGCGGGCCAGGTTGTTCAGCCGGTAGAACGCCGCGATCGCGCGCGGTGAGCCGAGCCACAGCTTGGGCAGGCGGAGTTCCCCGAACATCTGGCGATAGCGGCGGCGGTTGGACCGGGTGGCGCCGACGATGCGGCGGAACATGGCCACGTTCACGCGGTCGCTGGCGCCTTCCAGCCCGCCGTGGCGGTTGGGATCGAACCAGCAGCGCCACAGGTAGCGCCAGAGGCTCATCGGCGTGGAAACGTCGAGCAGGATGAGGCCGGTGGCGCGGGCCAGCCGTTGCGGGAGAAGGCGCGAGTAGTTGCCTTCCATCACCCAGCGCTCGCCCAGGATGGCCGTGTCGTGCAGGGCCGCGAATTCCTCCGCCGGGCGGGGGATCCAGTTGGTGTGCGGATGGTGGTGGAGCTGGTCGAGGTGGATGGGCACCAGCGCCTTGGCGCGCGCAATGGCCGCGGCCAGGGTGGACTTGCCGCTGCCCGAGGGCCCCATGATGCAGATGCGCGGGCCCAACTCGTCCAGCGTCACGGGCAGCCCCTGCGTTCCCGTCGCCGTGTCCCTCCTCCGCCGGGGCGGAGGAGGGGCGCCGGGCCGGATCAGATCCGGTTGTTGGCCGAGAGACGGGCCATGAAGTTGTCGAACGTGCCTTCGGCCACGCGCGACCACAGCACCTGCTCCTTGCGGAAGGCCATGTAGTGGTCATGCACCTTCTTGAAACGCGGGTTGGCGGCGGCGGTTTCCGCATACAGCTCCTGCGCCGCGTTGAAGGTGGCTTCCATCACCGAGGCGGGGAAGGGCGCCAGCCTGGTGCCGCCGGCGACCAGCTCGCGCAGGGCGCGCGGGTTCTGGGCGTCGTACTTGGCCACCGACCAGGCCACCGTTTCGCCCGCCGCGGTTTCGATGGCGTGGCGGTAGAGCTCCGGCAGGGCTTCCAGCGCCTTGGAGTTGACGAACAGCGACAGCGCCGCGCCGCCCTCCCACCAGCCGGGGTAGTAGTAGAACGGCGCCACCTTGTTGAAGCCGAGCTTCTGGTCGTCATAGGGGCCGACCCATTCGGCGGCGTCGATCACGCCCTTTTCCAGCGCCGGGTAGATGTCGCCGCCGGCGATCTGCTGCGGCACGGTGCCGAGCTTCTGCAGCACCTGGCCGGCGAAGCCACCGATGCGCATCTTGAGGCCCTTCAGGTCCTCCGGCGACTTGATCTCCTTGCGGTACCAGCCGCCCATCTGCGCGCCGGTGTGGGAGAGCAGGTAGGAGGTGACGTCGTAGCCCTTGTAGAACTCGCGCATCAGCTCCAGCCCGCCGCCATGGTACACCCAGGCATTGTGCTGGCGGGTGTTGAGGCCGAAGGGCACGGCGGTGTCGAAGGCGAAGGTGGGGTCCTTGCCGACATAGTAGTAGGCGGCGGTGTGGCTGCATTCCACGGTGCCGTTCTGCGTGGCATCGAGCGCCTGCAGGCCGGGCACGATCTCGCCGGCGGAAAACACGCGGATCTGGAACTTGTTGTCGGTGATCTGCGCCACGCGGCGGGCGAAGTGCTCGCCGGCGCCGAAGATGGTGTCCAGGCTCTTGGGAAAGCTGGAGGTGAGGCGCCACTTCACTTCGGGCAGGCCCTGGGCAAGTGCTGGTGCGGCGAGCGTGCTGGCCGCGACGGCGCCGAGCCCGGCACGGCGAAAGGCGGTACGGCGGTTCATGCGTGTCCCTCGCGGCGAGGCCGCGTTCCCTGGATGGTGCCCTTCTGGCGAGGGCACTCGGATGATGGCCCGTCAGGCCGCCGCCGTGGTTCGGCAGGCGCGCCCGGGCGGCGGGCTCATATCATTCCCCGCGCGGCAGGTGAATACATTCTGCAATGATGGGTCACGATGGCCCCGCGCCACCCGGGCGCGGGGCCGCGTGCGCTACAGCCGGTTGGCGGCAGACTGGCGGGCCATGAAGGTGTCGAAGCCGCCTTCCGCCACGCGGAACCACAGCACCTCCTCCGCGCGGAAGGCCATGTAGCTGTCGTGGACCTTCTTGAAGCGCGGGTTGGCGGCGGCGGTCTCGGCGAAGACCTCCTTTGCGGCGGCGAAGCTGGCGTCCAGCACTGCGGCGGGGAAGGGCACCAGCCTGGTGCCGCCGGCCACCAGCTCCCGCAGGGCGCGGGGGTTCAGCGCATCGTACTTGGCCAGCGTCCATTCCGTGGCCTCGGTGCAGGCGGCCTGCAGGATGGCGCGGTAGGCCTCCGGCAGTGCCTCGAACGCCTGCAGGTTCACGAACAGGGACAGCGAGGCGCCGCCCTCCCACCAGGCGGGGTAGTGGTAGAACGGAGCGACCTTGGCGATCCCCAGCTTCTGGTCGTCGTGCGGGCCCACGAACTCCATGGCGTCGATCGTGCCCTTTTCCAGCGCGGCGTAGACCTCGCCGGCGGCGAGCTGCTGCGGCAGCACGCCGAGCTTCTGCATCACCAGGCCGGCAAAGCCGGCGATGCGCATCTTGAGGCCCTTGAGGTCTTCCAGCGACTTGATTTCCTTGCGGAACCAGCCGCCCATCTGGGCGCCGGTGTGGCCCATCTGGAAGGCCGTGGTGTTGTAGGAGCGATACAGCTCCTCCATCAGCTCCTGCCCGCCGCCGTGGCGCAGCCAGGCGGTGTGCTGGCGGGTGTTGAGGCCGAAGGGCACGGCGGTGCCGAAGGCGAAGGTCGCGTCCTTGCCGATGTAGTAGTAGGGCGCGGTCTGGGCGCATTCCACGGTGCCGTTCTGCACCGCATCCAGCGCCTGCAGCGGCGGCACGATCTCTCCGGCGGCGAAGGTGCGGATCTGGAAGCGGTTGTCGGTCATCTGGGCCACGCGGCGGGCCAGGAACTCGGTGGCGCCGAACAGCGTGTCCAGGCTTTTCGGGAAGCTGGAGGTGAGGCGCCATTTCACCTCGGGCAGGGATTGCGCGAGGGCAGGGCGCGAAAGGGTGGCGGCAACGGCGCCGACGGCACCGGTGCGGACGATCTGGCGGCGATCCATGGTCAGGACATCTCCTTGCAGCGGCTCACACATGGAGCCGCCGCAGGGATTAGGGATGTTTGGCGGCGCGATGAAGGGGCTGGCCCGGCGCCAGCCATGCGCGCGCGTCAGCCGCCGGCGGGGGCCGGGGCGCCAAGCCCGGCCAGGGCGGCGGCGAGCACCGCGGCGGCCGGCTGGCCGGCATCCAGGCGCAGCACGGGGCAGGGCAGGGCGGCCAGCCAGGCAAGGTGGCGGGCAAGGCTGCGCTGGGTGGTGCCGGCGGTGTCGTAGCTCTCCGCCCAGGCCAGGAATTCCTGGCTGCCGGCGTGCATGTCTCCGCCCGGGGCGATGCGGGCGCCGAAGCGTGCCGCCTCCCGCGCGCGCAGGCGGTCCATGCGGATGGGCTGAGGCACGTGCAGGAAGATCTCCGTGCCGATGCGCGGCGCCAGCGGATCGCCCCAGCCATCGAGCGAGCCGGACAGCACCCAGCCCACCTCGTCGTCCAGCGCGCGGGCCAGCCGGTCCAGCCGGTCCGGCAGCGGGCGGGGGGTGACGTAGGCGGGGTCGCTGGGCAGCCAGAAATAGCTGTCGGTGTCGTGCCAGGGCACGCCGAGCCGGGCCGCCAGCGCGGCGCCGAGGGTGCTGGTGCCGCTGCCGGAGGCGCCGGTGATATGGATGCGCGGGCGCTGGGCCATGCGGGCCTCCGTTGCTGGTGACATGGGCCGGAGGCTGGCGCACCCTGGATCCCATGGCTTGCCCCCACCATGCCGCCGCTTCCGTGCGCCCGCCAGATGTCGCCATCGTGCTGGCCGGCGGGCAGGCGCGGCGCATGGGCGGCGGGGACAAGGCGGTGCGCGTGCTGGCCGGGCGCACGTTGCTGGACCATGTGCTGGCGCGACTGGCCCCGCAGGTGGACCGGGTGGCGCTGAATGCCAATGGCGATCCGGCGCGCTTCGCCGCCTGGGGCCTGCCGGTGCTGGCCGATACGCTGCCGGATTTCCCCGGCCCGCTCGCCGGGGTGCTGGCCGGGCTGCGCTGGGCGGCGGGGCTGGGCGCGGCCGAGGTGCTGGTGGTGCCGACCGATTCGCCCTTCCTGCCGCCGGACCTGCTGGCCCGCCTGCGCGCCGGGCGCGGGGATGCGGCGCTGGCCTGCGCGGCTTCGGCCGGGCAGGTGCACCCCGTGGCGGCGCTGTGGCGCACCGGGCTGGCCGATGCGCTGGAGGCGGCGCTGCTGGGCGGGGAGCGGCGCATGGAGCGGTTCATGCGCGGCCAGGGGCTCGCCGTGGTGGAGTTTGCCGCGGGGCCGGAGGGTGACCCCTTGGCCAACCTCAACACGCCGGAGGAACTGGCTGCCGCCGAGGCGTGGCTGGCTCAGTGCCGTGGCGCGTCGGTGTGCCGGAACGCGTAGGCCAGGGCCTGCGGCATCAGGCCGCGCCAGACCGCCGGCGCGTGGCCGCCGGGGACCAGCACCATCTCCACCGGCATGCCCTCCGCCTGCCAGGTGTCGCGCAGGGTTTCGATCTCGGCCGCGATGCCGAGATGATCCGAGACGCCGGCCGCGACGAAGATCGGCATGGCGAGGCCGCGCGCACGGAAGGCGGGCAGCAGGGCGGGGTAGTTCCGTGCCGCCCAGGCCTCCGGCGCCAGCGGCAGCCCGAAGGCGCCGGCGCGGCGGGCGCCTGAATCCTGGGGCGGTTGCGGCACATAGACGGCCGGGCTCAGCAGCACCGCCGCGGCGAAGCGCTCCGGGTGCAGCAGGGCCAGGCGCAGCGCGGCATAGCCGCCGGCCGAGATGCCGCCCACCACCTGGCCGCGCCGTCCATCAAGCCCGCGCCAGCGCCGCGCGGCTTCGGGAAGCAGCTCCTCGGCCAGGGCGGTTTGCATGCGCTCCTGCGCATCCACCCCCCAGCTGCGGCCGATCTCCGGCACCACGATCACCGCGGGCGGCATCCGGCCGGCGGCGATGGCGGCATTGGCCGCGGCCCCGATGCCGAGTTCCGGGAACTCCGCCGCGGGCACGCCGTCTCCGGGCAGGAAGAACAGCACGGGGTAGCGCAGCCCGCTGGTGGCGTGGCCGCGGGGGAGATACACGCCGATCTCCCACGGGCGGCCGAGCACGGCGGACTCCAGCGTGACCCGCCGCAGTTCGCCGGCCTGCGCCGTGGCGGCGGGCAGCAACGCCGCGAAGCCCAGCAAAAGGGCGCGACAGTGCTTCATTGCAGCCCTGCCGCCCCCTGAGCCGTTCGTCGTGTGGATGGACAGGGTCTCGGCCGGCGGCAATGCTGTCAAGCAACACCTGCCCTTGGAGCGCGCATGACCTGGTCCATCGTTACCCACGACGCCGCCAGCGGCGCCTTCGCGGTGGCCGTTGCCACCTGCAACTTCGCCGTGGGCGCCAGCGTGCCGCATATCCGGCCGGGCGTGGGCGCGGTGGCCAGCCAGTCTTTCTCCAACCGCTATCTCGGCCCCGCCATCCTGGATGCGATGGCCCGCGGGTTGACGCCGGAGCAGGCCATCCGCGGCGCCGTGGCCAGTGACGAGGGGCGCGGGTTGCGCCAGGTGCACGCCATCGACCGCCACGGCCGCACCGCCGCCTGGACCGGCGAGAACTGCGTGATGTGGTGCGGCCACAAGGCCGGGCCTTCCGTGAGCGTGGCCGGCAACATGCTGGCGAACGAGGCGGTGGTGGGCGACACGCTGGCGACCTTCCTGGCGCAGGACGGCCTCAAGCTGCCCGAACGGCTGCTTGCCGCCATGCAGGCCGGGCAGCGGGCCGGCGGCGATGCGCGCGGCCAGCAATCCGCCGCCATGCGCCTGTTCACCGGCGAGGACTTTCCGGACCTGTGCATCCGCACCGACGATCACCCCACGCCGCTCGATGAGCTCGACCGGCTGCTGAAGCTGTGGCGCCGGGATCGCGAGCCGGGCCTGGCCAGCCAGCCGCGCCGGGCCGACCCGGCGGGGGCCATCGACCTAGACGCCATCGATGCCCGCTTCAAGGCCGCCGGCTCGCCGCTGCGCGTGGGCCGCTGATTGTCCCGGCGCCGTCGCGCCCCTACCTATACGCCGTAAAACCAGGAGGAACCGCCATGGCCCTGTCCGCCAAGGATATGCTCGCCGCTGCCAATGCATCCGTGCCGAAGATCAGCCCCGAGGAGGCGCGCGACCTGATCGCCCAGGGCGCGCTGGTGGTGGATGTGCGCGACGGCACCGAGGTTGCCAACGGCAAGGTCAAGGGCGCCGTGCACGCCCAGCGCGGCCTGATCGAGTTCAAGGCAGACCCCGAGATGCCCAGCCACGACCCTGCGTTCCAGAAGGATCGCACGGTGATCGTGTATTGCGCCTCTGGCGGGCGCTCGGCCATGGCCGGCAAGACGTTGCAGGACATGGGCTACACCGATGTTCGCAACCTCGGTGGGTTCAAGGGCTGGGTGGATGCCGGGGGTGAGGTGGAGAAGTAAGCCCTTCTTTTTCTTAAGAAAAAGACTTCATTCGTTTGCGCCGAGGCTAGCCACGGCGCAAACGAACAAAAGTTTTTTGGTTCTTTTTTTCAAAAAAGAACCG
>JBIKOJ010000025.1:0-35485 GCA_044358135.1 Acetobacteraceae bacterium
CGCGAGCTACCTTAGACATGCAGGATACGCTTCAGTGTAACAAGATCACGCTCTAGCCGCGATGCAAAGTCATAAAAGTTTTTTGGTTCTTTTTTTCAAAAAAGAACATTCTTCCTATACCAATCCCCGCACCCGAAGCAGCGCCGCCGTCTCGGGCGGGCGGCCGCGGAACTCGACATAGAGTTCCATGGGATCGCGGGTATCGCCGGACTCGAGCACCTTGCGCAGCCGGGCGGCGGTTTCGGGGTGGAAGGGGTCGCCGGCTTCCTCGAAGGCGTCGAAGCCGTCGGCGTCCAGCACTTCGGCCCAGAGGTAGGAGTAGTAGCCGGCCGCGTAGCCGCCGCCGGAGAACAGGTGCTGGAAGTACGCCGGGCGGTGGCGCATGGCGATCTCGTCCGGCATGCCGAGGCGGGCGAGGGCTTCGGTTTCGAAGGCTTCGATGTCGAGGCTCGCCGGGTCCGGGTGGAGGTGGAGTTCCATGTCCAGGATGGCGCTGGCGAGGAATTCCACGGTGGCGAAGCCCTGGTTGAAGGTGCGGGCGGCGAGCAGGCGGTCGATCAGGGCGTCGGGCAGGGGTTCGTTGGTTTCGTGGTGGCGGGCGTAGGTGCGCAGGGTTTGCGGCGCTTCCAGCCAGTGCTCGTAGACCTGGGAGGGGAACTCCACGAAATCGCGGCGGACGGAGGTGCCGGACTGGCTGGGGTAGCGCACGCGGCTGAGCAGGCCGTGCAGGGCGTGGCCGAATTCGTGGAACAGGGTGGTGGCGTCGTCGAAGCTCAGCAGCGTGGGGGTGCCACGGGCGAAGTTGTTGTTGTTGACGATGATGGGGGCGGAGGGGGGCTCGCCGGGCATGGCTTCTTGGTCGCGGTAGCTGCTCATCCAGGCGCCGGAGCGCTTGTCCGGCCGGGCGAAGTGGTCGGCGAGGAAGAGGCCCACATGGCCGCTGGCGTCGGCCACGTCGTAGGCGCGCACGTCGGGGTGATAGACCGGCACTTCGGGGCGGTGGGTGAAGGTGAGGCCGAACAGGCGGCCGGCGGTGTCGAAGGCGGCCTGCTGGATGCGGGACAGCTCGAAATAGGGCTTGAGCTGGGCTTCATCGAGGTCGTACTCGGCGGCGCGGACGCGCTCGGCGTAGTGGCGCCAGTCCCACGGGGCGATCTGGTCGTTGATGCCGTCCTGCGCGGCGACGGACAGCAGGCGGGCGGCTTCCTCGCCGGCGCGGCGGCGGCCGGCGTGCCATACCTCGTCCGTCAGGCGCTGCACGGCTTCGGGCGTGCCGGCCATGGAATCGGCCAGGCGGAAGGCGGCGAAATGGTCGAAGCCCAGCAGCTTCGCGCGTTCGGCGCGGAGCGCCAGGATTTCGGGGATCAGGGGGCGGTTGTCGTGCGCGCCTTCGTGCATGCCGCGGCTGGTCCAGGCGCGCCAGGCGGCCTCGCGCAGGTCCCGGCGCGGGGAGAAGGTGAGGAAGGGCTCGATCAGCGAGCGTGAGAGGGTAACGAGGTGGCCGGGCTGGCCGCGCTCCTCGGCGGCCTGGCGTGTGCCTTCCACAACGAATTCGGGCAGGCCGGCGAGGCCGGCTTGGTCGAGCGGCATGGTCCAGTCGCGCTCGTCGTGCAGCACGTTCTGGCCGAACTGGGTGTGCAGCGTGGCGAGCCGGGTGTTGATCTCCGCCATGCGGGTGCGGCCGGCCTGATCCAGGGCTGCGCCAGCGCGCACGAAGCCGAGATGGCTGCGTTCCAGCAGGCGCAGCTCGTCGGGCGCGAGGCCGAGGCCGGCGCGGCTGGCGTGCAGGGCCTGGACACGGGCGAACAGGCGGGGATCGAGGCTGATGCGGCTGCCGTGGTCGGCGAGCCGGGGGGCCATCTCGCGCTCCACTTCCTGCAGCGCGGCATTGCCGTGGCTGGCGACGAGGTTGCCGAAGGTGGCGCCGACGCGCTTGAGCGCCCGCCCGCTGCGCTCCATGGCGGCGATGGTGTTGGCGAAGCTGGGGGCCTCGGCGCTGGTGGCGATCGCCTCGATCTCGGCGAGGTGGGCGGCCATGGCCTCGGTGAAGGCCGGGGAGAAATGCTCCGGGCGGATCAGGTCGAAGGGGGGCGCGCCGAAGGGGGTGTGCCAGGGGGCGAGGAGGGGATTGGTGCTCATGCCCCTTTGGTGGCGATGGCGCGCGGCGGCGTCAAGCATTGTGCGGGGCCGTCTTAAAGCGGGCTTCACCCTGATTTGCGAACTGCGCCGCCTTCAGGAGCCGCGCCCGCATGACCGTGACGTTCACCAATACCCTGTTCGCCGTCGGGCAGTTCTGGGGCGTTTCGCTTTCGGACAACGTGGCGACCACGAACCGGGCGGGGAAGGCGGATGTCTGGCTGAACGGCACGGTGACGGCGGCCGGTGATACGTTCACGCTGACCAACGTCAACGGCACCTTCGGCTTCACCCTGCTCGCCTATGACAGCGCGGGGGCGTTCACCGCCGTGGCGTCCAGCGGGCTGGTGTCGATCTTCTCCAACACGGCGCTGACGATGGGCCAGGTGGTGACGCTGACCAGCGACGGGTTCGGCGACTACCAGCTGCCCTGCTTCGCGGCGGGCACGCGCATCCTGACGCGGGGCGGCGAGGTGGCGGTGGAGGCGCTGGCGGTGGGGGACGAGGTGGCGCTGGCCGGCGGCGGGTTCGCGCCGGTGGCGTGGCTGGGGCAGCGGGTGGTGGACTGCACGGCACTGCGCCATCCCGCGGAGGGGTGGCCGCTGCGGGTGCGGGCGCATGCCTTCGGGCCCGGCGCGCCGCACCGGGACCTGTTCCTCTCGCCGGACCACGCGGTGTTCGCCGAGGGGGTGCTGATTCCGGTGCGCTACCTGGAGAACGGCACCACGGTGCGGCGCGTGCCGCGGGCGGCGGTGACGTATTTCCATGTGGAGCTGCCACGCCATGCGGTGCTGCTGGCCGAGGGGCTGGCGTGCGAGAGCTACCTCGATACCGGCAACCGGGGGGATTTCACGCCAGGCGGGCCGCGCGGGGCGCAGGCGGCGGCGCTGGCGGTATGGGCGCGCGAGGCCTGTGCGCCACTGGCGCTGGAGGGGCCGGCGGTAGCGCGGGTGCGGGCCGGGCTGGCGGCGCGGGCGGCGGCGCTGGGGCATCGGCCGGCACGCGGCCCCGGCCTGGCGCTGTGGGAGGGCGGGCAGGCGCATGCGGCGCGGCGCGAGGGCGGGGCCTGGCACGTGACCCTGCCGGCGCCGAGCCGGGCGGCGCGGCTGGTCTCCTGCGGGTTCGTGCCGGCGATGCTGGACCCGGCGCAGGAGGACCGGCGCTGCCTGGGCGTGGCGGTGCGGCGGCTGGTGGCGGACGGGCATGAGGTTCCGCTGGACCATCCCGGGCTGGATGGCGGCTGGTACGCGCCGGAGCCGGGGTTGCGCTGGACCGCCGGGGCGGCGGCGCTGCCGCTGGTGCGGCACCTGTCGGTGGAGCTGGCGCCGATCGGGCCCTGGGTGGATGAAGCATGAACGAAACGGGCCGGGGGTTGCCCCCCGGCCCGCCGTGTTCGGTACGGCCCTGGCCGCTAGTTCTTGTTCACCGCGTCCCGCACGGCATCCTTGGCGCCGCCGACGGCGTTCTTGGCCTTGCCCTTCATCTTGTCGGCTTCGCCCTCGGCCTGCAGCTTGGCGTCGCCGGTGACCTTGCCGATGCCCTTCTTGATGGCGCCCTTGGCCTGGTCGGCCATGCCACCGATACGGTCCTTGTCCATGTGCTGTCCCCTGTGGTTTGGCCTGCGCGCTAGCGGCGGGCGGCCTGGTTGCGGATGGTGCCGGTGTAGGCGTCGATGCTGATGTCGGCCGGGCGGCCGTTGCGGGTGACGCGGGCGCGGAAATTGTCGCCGTCGCGCATGACGCTCTGCACCTCGTCGTAGCCCTGGGTGCGCAGCAGGTCGCGCACCTGGGTTTCGTCCATCGTCATGGCCTGGGTGGCGGAGGAGCCCATGCCCGACTGGCTCATGCCGGAGTGGCCCATCTGGCCACTGCTGGAGCCCATGGCGCCGGCAGCGGTGCCGGGGCGCTGGGTGCTGCTCATGGTGCCCGGGCCGGGCTGGGTCATCGGCAGCGGGCTGCCGGGGGTCTGGCCCTGGGCCTGGCCACCGCCGGACATGCCGCTGCCCATGGTGCCGGTGCCCTGGCTGCCGGCACCCGGGCTTCCAGCACCGGTCTGGGCCAGGGCCGGCACGGCGAGGGCGATCAGGGCAGAGAGGGCGGTGGCGGAAAGGATACTTCGCATGCGTCTCGTCTCCCGTGGTGGCGCCGCCCTCCGGGGGGAGGGCGGCGGCGAGGGTTCAGCGCGCGGCGGCCTGGCTGCGGATGGTGCCGGTGGTGGCGTCGATGGTCAGGTCCACCGGGCGGCCGTTCTGCATGGCGCGGGCCTGGTAGCTGTTGCCGCTGCGGGTGATGGCCTGGATGTCGCTGAACCCTTCGGAGGCCAGCTTGCCGCGCACCTGCTCGTCGCTGTTGAGGGCGCCGGTCTGCAGCGGGTTGGTGTCGGTGCCGCGGCGGGCGGCGCCACTGCCTTCGGCCTGGGCGGCACCGCCCTGGGCCTGGCCGCCTTGCGCGCCGCCGGCGCCGCCGCCGGGGGCCTGGGCCCAGGCAGTGCCGCCCAGGGCGAGCATGGCGGCAAGGGTGGTGGTGGTGAGAAGGGTCCGCATGGTGCGCCTCATTCGGTTGTGGGAGGCCGCCTTCGGGCCGGGCGCATTCCGCAACGGGGCGGGGCGCATCGGCAGGCAGCCTGTCTGTGGGGGTAACACCGCACGCTGCGGCAGCGTTCCGCCGCGGCCCCAGAAGTTTTGCCGGGGGTGGTTTGACCGGTGGGCGCGCGGCCGGTGTGATGCGGGGGCAGGAAGGCGGCAGGCAGGCGATGGGCATCGGCGACGCGGCGATCATCCATGAGGTGGCAGAGGGGCTGGCGGTGGCGGCCACGCGGCCGATGCCGCCCCTGCCCGCCTGGCTGGAGGCGGAGATCGACCGCCTGTGGGCGGCGGCGCAGGCGCGCACCGGCGGCAGGCTGTTCAACGGGCGGGTGTTCTGCGCCGACGTGATCACGCCGCGGCTGATCTGCGGGCACTGGAGCGAATATCGCCGGGTGGTGGCGCAGATGGCGCGGCATGAGCTGTTCCCGGTGCTGGGCCAGCGCTCCCTGGCGGTGGGCGGGGTGCTGCGCGGGCCGGATGGGGTGGTGTTCGGCCAGCGGCCGGCGCGGGCGATCTACCAGGCCGGGGAATGGCAGCTGCCGCCGGCGGGCACGGTGGATGGCGGGGCGGCGCGGCCGGAGGGGCGGGTGGACGTGCTGGCGACGTTGTATGCCGAGCTGGAGGAGGAGCTGGGGCTGCGCGCCGCCGACGTGCGCAACCCGCGCCCGCTCTGCCTGGTGGAGCATGCCGCGCCCGGCCGCGGTGGCGGCGTTGGCAGCCACGTGCTGGACCTCGGCATCGCCATCGAGACCGCGCTCGATGCCGCCACGCTGCGGGCGCGGCATGCGGCGGGCGGGGATGAGGAATATGCCGGGCTGACGATGGTGCCGGTGGCCGGGCTGGCGGGCTTCCTGGCGCGCGAGGCGGCCACGATGAACCTGCAGGCGCCGATCTTCCTGGCGCGGGCGGGGTGGCTTTAGCGGCGCCGGGCGCGCCCAGGGACAGATACGCGGATGGGAATGGCGGCGGGGATGCGGGTGCTGGTGGGGGGCTCTTCGTCGGCCTCCAGCAGCATCAGCGCGGTGCCGATCTGCACGCTGCCGAAGGTGAGGCCGCACAGGAACCACAGCAGCAGGGCCGGCAGCGGGTGGGTTTCGGCGCCGTGCAGCAGGGCGGCAAGGCCGCCGGTGTCGGTGCCGACCAGCAGCGCCACGAACCCGGCGGAGATGCCGAAGCCGAGGGCGCCGTGGAACAGCATGAAGCGGATGAGCTGGGGCATGGGCATCGCTCCGGGAGGATGCCGCATGAATGCCGCCGGGGGCCAGCTTCGATCCATCCTGTTGCCTGGCCGAAACGGCGCGCGCGAATCAGGCCCTGGCGCGGGGCAGGCCGGCGGGAATCGCGCCGGGTAGCGCCCTGCGCCAGGGGGCCGGCGCCCAGCACTGCGGTGAGGCGGCGCAGGAAGCGACGGCTGGAAGGGGCTCGAATGATGGACAGAGCGGGGTGGGCCATGGGTGCGCGCCGGAACGGGTCCGCGTGCGGCCGGACCAGGGGCGAAAAAAACATTGGAGGACTCGCGTCCTAATTACGTTGACTCGCGACTCGGTTCTGGGAATCAATGCGGAACAAACAGTGAACAAGTTCCCATGGACCTCGCGCCCCGATCTTCCCCCCTTCCCGCCCCTGCCGGCCTGATCGCGCAACTGCGCCGGCAGGGGGCGGCGGCGGTGCGGCCGGGGCTGGGGATGGGGGGGGCGATCGGGGGCTGCCTGCCGGGGGGCGTGCTGCCGATCGGGGCGCTGCACGAGGTGGGGCCGGAGGATGGGGCGGAGGTGCAGCAGGGGGCGGTGGTGGCGGGGTTCGCGGCCCGGCTGCTGGCGCGGCTGCCCGGCCCGCTGCCGTGGCTGTGGGTGGCCGGGCGGGAGGATTTGTATGCGCCCGGGCTGGTGGCGCTGGGGCTCGATCCCGGGCGGCTGGTGCTGGCCTGCGCGCCGGATGACGCGGCCGTGCTGGCGGCGATGGAGGCGGGGCTGCGCGGCGGGGCCTTCGCGGCGGTGGTGGCGGAGGCCGGGCGGCTTTCGCGCATCGCCGCACGGCGGCTGCAACTGGCCTGCCTCAGGCATGGGCGGATGGGGCTGGTGCTGCATCGCTGGCCCTATGGGCGGGCGGCACACGCGGTGGAGGAGGCGCCCTCGGCCGTCACGCGCTGGCGGGTCGGGGGGGTGCCGAGTGCCGGCCCCTTCGCGCCGCCGCGCTGGCGCCTGGCACTGGTGCATGCGCGCGGCGGCGTGCCGGGGGAGTGGATTGTGGAAGCGGGAGAGAGAGATGCGGCGGATCCTGTCCGTGTGGTTGCCGAACTGGCCGATCCTGCGGCTGCGGCGCAGCGGCGCGGCTTCGGCTGATGTGCCGGCGGCCACCGTGACCAGCGAGCGCGGGCAGCGCCGGCTGGCCTGCGTGTGCCCGCTGGCCGCCGAGGCCGGGCTGCGCGTGGGCCAGGCGCTGGCCGAGGCGCGCGCGCTGGTGCCGGAGCTGGAGGTGCACGAGGCCACGCCGGAGGAGGATGAAGCCGCCCTTTCGCGGCTGGCGGAGTGGGCCACGCGGTTCACGCCCTTGGCGGCGGCCGATGCGCCGGAGGGGCTGTGGCTGGATATCGCCGGGTGCGGGCACCTGCATGGCGGGGAGGAAGGGCTGTGCGCGGCGATCGCGCGGCGGCTGGCGGAAGTGGGGTTTCCCGCCCGGCTGGCGGTGGCGGGGGCCTCTGGGGCCGCATGGGCGCTGGCAAGGTTTGCCTCGGGAAAGGCCGAGTGCGTGCTGCCTGCGGGCCAGGAGCGGGCGGCGCTGGAGGGGTTGCCGATCGGGTTGCTGCGGCTGGATGACCGGTCCGTGGCGGCGTTGCGGCGGGTGGGCATCCGCACCATCGGGGCGCTGGCGCGGCTGCCGCGCGGGGAGGTTTCGGCGCGGTTTGGGCCCGTGCCGGTGCTGCGGCTGGAGCAGGCGTTTGGGCTCGCCGAGGAACCCATCGCCTGGCCGATGCCGGCGCGGCCGTGGGAGGAGATCCGGCGCTTCGCCGAGCCCATCGCGGCGCCGGAGGATTTGGCGCGCGCGCTGGCCTGGCTCGCGGCGCGGCTGGCGCGGCGGCTGGAGCAGGAGGGGCTCGGCGCGCGGCGCTTCGTGGCGCGGTTCAGCCGGGTGGATGGGGCGGTGCCGGCCATCGGCATCGCCACCGCCCGGCCGGTGCGCGACGGCGCCTATGTGCTGAAGCTGCTGGCGGGGAAGCTGGAGACCGTCGATCCCGGCTTCGGGGTGGAGATGGTGGCGCTGGCGGCCGAAGCGCGCGGGCCGCTCTCGGCCGCGCAGGCAGCGCTCGACGGCAAGCCGGATACCGCCGCCGACCTCGCCGCCACGCTCGATACGCTGATCGCGCGGCTGGGCGAGGGGGCGCTGTGGCGGCCCGCCCCCATGGGCAGCCATGTGCCGGAGCGCGCGGTGGGGCGCGCGGGGCCGATGACGGAAGTGGCCTGGCCCGCCCAACTGCCCGACCGCCCGCTGCGGCTATTCACCCCGCCGGAGCCGATCGACGCCACCGCCCCGGTGCCGGACGACCCGCCCCTGCTGTTCCGCTGGCGCGGCCGCGTGCACCGCATCCGCGCCGCCACGGGGCCGGAACGCATCGGCGCCGAATGGTGGCGGCGCACGCCCGACCCCACCCGGCCGCTGCACGACTTCATCCGCGACTACTACCGGGTGGAAGACCAGCAAGGCGGACGGTTCTGGGTGTTCCGCATCGGGCTGGTGGGGGTGCCACGATGGTTCGTGCATGGGGTGTTCGGGTAAGCAAGTATGTTCTTTTTTGAAAAAAAGAACCAAAAAACTTTTATTAACTGGCGCGAGTCCAGTTATAAAAGTCTTTTTGCTTCTTTTTCTTCAGAAAAAGAAGAATCTTGACTTCCTTCGCCGAACTCGTCTGCGCCACCCCGTTCTCCTTCCTGGAGGGCGCGAGCCATGCCGAGGAGCTGGTGGAGCAGGCGCACGCCCTGGGGCTGGCGGCGCTGGGGGTGGCGGACCGCAACACCGTGGCGGGCGTGGTTCGGGCGCATGAGGCGGCGAAGAAGGAGGGGCTCAGGCTGCTGGTCGGCGCCCGGCTGGGCTTCGTGGACGGAACGCCGGAGGTGGTGGTGTATCCCACGGATCGCGCGGCCTGGGGGCGGCTGACGACGTTGCTGACCTTGGGCAAGCGGCGGGCGAAGAAGGGGGCGTGCGTGCTGACGCGGGCGGACCTGGCGGCGCATGCCGAGGGGCTGGTGGGGATTGCCATGGGCGGCGAGGCGGCGGCGCTGCATGGGCTGCGGGAGGTGTTCGGGCGGCGCATCTGGCTGGCGGCGCGGCGGGATCATTCGGCGGAGGATGGGCGCCGGCTGGCGGCACTGGCGGAGATGGGGCGGCTGGTGCGCATGCCACTGGTGGCCACCAACGACGTGCTGTTTCACCACCCGGCGCGCAAGATGCTGGCCGATGTGATGACCTGCATCCGGCTGGGCACCACGATCGAGAAGGCGGGGCTGGCGCTGGCGCCGCATGCGGAGCGGCATCTGAAGCCGGCGGCGGAGACGGCGCGGCTGTTCCGGGCGTATCCGGAGGCGGTGGCGGCGAGCCTGGAGATTGTCTCGCAGGTGGCATTCTCGCTGGACCAGCTCGCCTATGAGTATCCCGATGAGCCGGTGCCGCCGGGGCGCACGGCGGATGAGCACCTGGCGGTGCTGACATGGGAAGGGGCGGCACAGAGGTATCCAAGGGGCGTGCCGCAGCGGGTGCGGGAGACGATCGCCAAGGAGCTGGCGATGATCGCGCGGCTGAGCTACGCGCGGTATTTTCTCACGGTGCACGACATCGTGGTGTTCGCGCGGGCGCGGGGGATTTTGTGCCAGGGGCGTGGCTCAGCGGCGAATTCGGCGGTGTGCTTCGCGCTGGGGATCACCGCCGTGGATCCCACGGAAATCGATCTGCTGTTCGAACGGTTCGTCTCGGCGGAGCGACGGGAGCCACCTGATATCGACGTGGATTTCGAGCATGAGCGGCGCGAGGAGGTGATCCAGTATCTCTATGCGCGCTACGGGCACGACCGCGCGGCCATTGCCGCCACCGTGATCCATTACCGGCCGAAGATGGCGATCCGCGAGGTGGGCCGGGTGATGGGGTTGTCGGAGGATACGACTGGCATCTTGTCGAGCCAGAGCTGGGGCAGCCGCTCGGGCGCGGGGGAGTTGTGGTCGCCCGAAAGGTTGGCCGAGGTGGGGCTGGATGGGGAGAGCATGGCCCTTCAGCGCACGCTGCAATTGGCGCGCGAGCTGATCGGGTTTCCGCGGCATCTCTCCCAGCATGTCGGCGGGTTCGTGCTGACGCGGGGGCCGTTGATCGAGACGGTGCCGATCGGGCCGGCGGCGATGGACGACCGGTATTTCATCGAATGGGACAAGGACGACATCGACACGCTGGGGATCATGAAGGTGGATGTGCTGGCGCTCGGCATGCTCACCTGCATCCGCAAGGCGTTCGCGTTGCTGCGCGCGCGGGGGTTCCCGATCACCGACCTGGCCGACGTGCCGCGCGAGGATGCGGCGACGTATCGGATGCTGTGCCGGGGGGATTCCGTGGGCGTGTTCCAGGTGGAAAGCCGGGCGCAGATGAACATGCTGCCGCGGCTGCGCCCGGCGAAGTTCTATGATCTCGTCATTGAAGTTGCGATCGTGCGGCCCGGGCCGATCCAGGGCGACATGGTGCATCCTTACCTGCGCCGGCGGCAGGGCAAGGAGCAGGTGCATTTCCCCTCGCCCGATCCCGCGCACGGGCCGGCGGATGAGCTGGAGCGAGTGCTGGGCAAGACGCTGGGGGTGCCTCTGTTCCAGGAACAGGCGATGCGCATCGCCATCGAGGCGGCGAAGTTCACGCCGGAGGAAGCCAACGCGCTGCGCCGGGCGATGGCGACGTTCCGGCATGTGGGCACGATCAACACCTTCTTCGGCAAGATGGTGGATGGCATGGCGGCGCGCGGCTACGAGCGGGATTTCGCCGAGCGTTGCTTCCGGCAGATCGAGGGGTTCGGGACGTACGGGTTTCCCGAGAGCCATGCGGCGAGTTTCGCGCAGCTGGTGTACGTCTCGGCCTGGCTGAAATGCCACCACCCCGCGGCGTTTGCCTGCGCGCTGCTGAACAGCCAGCCGATGGGGTTCTATGCCCCGGCGCAGATCGTGCGCGATGCGCGCGAGCATGGGGTGCTGGTGCGCGGGATCGACGTGCTGGTCTCGGGCTGGGAGTGCGATGTGGAGGCGGCGGGCCGGGATGTGGCGCTGCGGCTCGGCTTTCGGCTGATCGACGGATTCCGCGAGGACTGGGCGCGGCGGATCGTGGCCGCACGGCCAATGGCGGATTTCGCGGCCCTCACGCGCATCGGGCTGCCGCGGGCGGCGCTGGTGATGCTGGCGGAGGCCGATGCGTTGCGCGGGCTGGGGCTGGATCGGCGGCAGGGGCTGTGGCGGGTGCGCGGGCTGGAGGATGCGCCGCCGCCGCTGCTGGCCATGCTCGATCCGCCGCCGGGCAATGCCGCGCTGCCGGTGATGCGCCAGGGGGAGCACGTGGCGGCGGATTACCAGGCCACGGGCCTGTCCCTGCGCGCCCATCCGGTGCGGCTGCTGCGCCGCGTGCTGGCGGCCGAGGGGGTGGCGACCTGCGCCGAGGCGACCTCGCGCCGCGATGGGGCGAAGGTGCGGCTGGCCGGTGTGGTGCTGGTGCGCCAGCGCCCGGGCAGTGCCTCCGGCGTGGTGTTCGCCACCATTGAGGACGAGACCGGGGTGGCCAATATCGTGATCTGGCCCGCGGTGATGGAGCGCTTCCGCCGCGCCGTGCTGGGCAGCCAGGTGCTGGAGGTGGCGGGGAAGGTGCAACGCTCCGAGGAAGGCGTGGTGCACGTGGTGGCCGATGCGCTGACCGACCGCACCGCCCTGCTGGGCCTGCTGGAGGCGGACGGGCTGCGCATCGCCCCCGCCCCGGCCGATGAAGCCAACCGCACACCGCCGGCGGAGGACACGCCGCTGGCGATGCCGCGCTCGCGGGACTTTCACTGATGGGCAGGTTTGACGGCAGACCCTGGCATGCGAAGAGGGAGCATCGTTTGCCGTGGAGCACCCGCCGCCGTGTCCCTCACCCTGTCCCAGACCGCCACCGAAGCCGGCAGCGACAAGGGATGATGCCGATGGCCCGCCTGTTCCTGCTGCTGCTGGCGCTGTGGGGCACCGGTGCCGCCGCGCAGGACTGGCGGCCGCCGGTCTTCCCCGCGCCCGCCGGGGCGGTGCGGCTGGAGGCACGCGGGGTGCAGCCGGATACCGGGGCGGATGTGGCCGATGCGATCAACGCGGTGCTGAAGGCACTGCGGCCGGGGCAGACGTTGCTGCTGCAGCCCGGCACCTATCGCCTGTCCAAGCCGGTGCGGCTGCCTTCCGGCATCAGCCTGCAGGGGCCGCAGGATGCGCAGGGCCAGCCGCTGGCCACGCTGGAGGCCACCCATGTGTTCCGCGGACCGGACCGGCAAATGCCGCCCCTGGTGGCGAACGCCAACTGGTCGGCAGAGGGGCCGGCCGACCGCATGATCCGCGTGGCGGCGCTGCGGCTGCGGCACGAAACCTACGGCGTGGAGCTGCGCCGGGTGGAGGATGCCACCATCGAGGGCTGCGCGTTCGAAGGCGGGATGGATGCCACCGCCATCCTGGGCGGGCGGCGCACGCGGGTGGCGCACAACCTCTCCCGCAACACGCGCAACGCCGCCTGGGACCATTGGAACAGCAGCGAGGACGCGGTGGTGGAAGACAACATCGCCTTCATCGCCAAGGGCCACGGCATCCTGTTCAACGCCGTGGGCTCGCATTACGAGCCCGGCACCTCGCGCGGGTTCACCGCGCGGCGCAACATCATCCGCGGCGTGGGGTCGGATTCCGTGGGGATCTGGGTGAGCCCGCTGGGGCGCGGCGGCGGGCATATCGCGGGCACGATCACCATCGAGGGCAACGACATCGCTGCCCCGCAGCCGGGCGTGCGCAGCGCCGGCATCCTGGTGCGGGCGGCGGATGCGGAGCTGGTGGTGGTGCGCGGCAACCGGGTTGCGGATGTGCGCGGCTACCCCGCCATCGCGGTGGGGCCGTACAGCCGGGAGGAAGGCGGCACCGACAAACTGCCGGCGCGGGTGGTGGTGGAAGGCAACCACCTGCGCGACAACCTGGTCTCGCGCACCGGCGGGGTGGTGCGCGCCGCAGGGGTGGCGGTGGAGGTGCGCGGCAACCGGCAAACCGGCAGCGGCTTCCACGGCGGCGGCAACGCCCCGGGCCTGACCCTGTGCCGGCGCAGCACGCCGGCGCAGGAGCCTGTCGTGATGGCGTGTGGGGCAGATTAAGGAAGCAGTTCTTTTTTGAAAAAAAGAACCAAAAAACTTTTGTCCATTTACACCCGCGCCGGCCTTACCTGGCGCGGGTGCCATGGATAAAGTTTTTTTGCTTCTTTTTGTTCACAAAAAGAAGACTCTTCCTTGGGCTATCACCCGGGATGGAACCGCTTCAGCAGCTCCGCCTTGTCCGCGCCCGGCAGGACCCGCCCGCCGGCGGTCTCGCCGCCCACCAGCACGGTGCTGGCCAGCAGCAGCTCATCCGGGTCGCGGCAGATCAGGCGCACCGGCGCGGGCTGGGCCATGAAGCCGTAGTAGCCGGGCCCGTATGCCCACTCCACCTCGCGGCCGCGCTGGTGCAGCACGATCAGCACCGCGCCGGAGAACATGGCGATGTGGTGGGCCCCACCGCCCTGCACTGAAATGAAGCGGTGGCAGCGGCTGTAGAGGATGTTCTTGAACCGGTTCAGGTCTGGCTCGCCGCCCGCCGCGACATGGCTCGCGTACAGGTCGTCGAAGCCATGCACCTCGGGGTGGCGCGCCAGCAGCGCCGCATCCTCGAAGGGGGTCTCGGTGCTCATGTCGTGGCTGAAGGTCGCGTCGAGCCCCTTCATGCCGTGGCGGATGTAGACGACGTTGAAGGCCTTCTTGTAGAGCCGGAACAGCACGTCCAGCGTGTCGAGCGGAATGAAGTTGAACACCCCCTCGGCCCACTCGATGTTGTGCTTGTTGTGGATGACCAGCAGCGGCCGGCTGTCGAACGTCACCTTCAGGGCCTCGCGCCCGAACTTGGCCCGCAGATCGGGATAGAGATGGAAGGGGGATTGCCCCTTGCGGTCGAACTGGTGCTCGTCTTTCACCGGCAGCCATGCCGGGCGCTTTGGCGGCGGCAGGGGGTGGCGGCTTTCGGCCTTTTCGATCACCCCGTCGGATTCGAGATCGTCGTAGAAGCTGCCCATTCCCTTGTAGGTCTTGATCTTGCGCCCCTTCAGCAGGCCGGCCTTCGACAGCCAGGCGCAGAACGGCAGGAACAGCACCAGCTCGGCGCCGAATTCGCCGCGGTATTCCAGAACCTCCGGCAAGTGCGCCAGCTCCCCGACCGGCCCGGTCTGCCCTGCTTCCACCCCGGCCCCCGGGCCGGCCCCTGGGCCAGCCCCTGGGCCAGCCACGGCCGCGGGTGCGGCAGCGCGCGCCGGCGCATCGGACCAGCCGACAGGCTTGCGGACCCGGATCTTCGGGGTGGCGACATCGGCATCCAGGCGGTTGGCCGCGATGAAGTCGTCGAACGCCGCCTTCACGCCCGGCCAGATCTTGCCGTCGGCGTAATAGTCGTCGCCGATCAGCACGCCGCTGCGCGCCAGCACCGGCCACCAGGCGGAGATGTCGCTGGCGATCGACTGGTATTCATGCCCGGCATCGATATGGATCAGGTCGGCGGCGATGCCCCGCCGCATCAGCAGCGCCGCGGCATTCACGGAATCCAGGGGCAGCGGAACGATGTAATCCTGCAGGCCCTTCGACGCGACATTGTTCATGAAGGTCTGGAAGATGGTCGGGTAGCCCTTGTCCATCTGCAGGCTGCCGAACCACTTGGCATCCGCCCAATGGTCCTCCGCGCCCAGCCAGGTGTCGACGCAGATGATCACGGCAGGGATTTTCTGCGCCTTGAGCACCTCCGCCATGTGGATCGCCGAGGCACCCTTCCAGACGCCGATCTCCACGATGATGCGCGGCTTGGTGCCCTTGATCGTCTCCTCAAGCCAGGGATGGCGGGAGCCGTTCCAGCCCTGGATGTCCACCCGCGCCGGGTCGAACTGGAAGCCGGAGAAGGGATCGTTGCCATGCCAGATCTTCGCAACAATATCGCTTCTCAGTCCCCGGTCCGGAAAACTGACGTCGGGCATGCCTCGTGCCTCCGCTCAACCGGCACATGCGTTAAAACCAGCACCTGCCTTGGCGCCCGTCTACACCAGTTGCCGATCGTTGAAAACACGCCCGCCCGGCACGCCATCGGGCCTGCGGCAGCGGCCCTCACCGTCTGGTCCGCATTCCATTCCCGCCCGTGTTTGTGTAGGAATCTCTAACGGCGCGCTGTGGCTGCGTACCTATAAAGGATTTCCACGCCGATGAGCTTGGCGATTTGCCTGATGATCAAGGACGAGCGCCCGTACCTCGCGGAATGGCTCGCCTTCCATGCCCTGGTGGGCGTGAGCCATTTCCGCATCTACGACAACGGCAGCACGGACGGCACCCAGGCGCTGCTGGCGCGGCTGGCCACGCATTACGACATCGAAGTGCTGCCCTGGACGGTGACGGGGATCGAGCGCCAGCAATCGGCGTTCAACGATGCCTGCCGGGCGCTGGCCGGGCGCTACGACTGGGTGGCCTTCCTGGACGCGGACGAGTTCCTGTTCGATCCGCAATGGCGGTCGCTGCCCAACTGGCTGGATGAGCTGGAGGAGGATGTCGGCGCGGTGGCGGTGAACCAGCGCGTGTTCGGCTCCTCCGGGCGCATCGAGATCGACGACGAGGACCTGGTGATCCGCCGCTTCACCAGGCGCGCCACGCTGGACTACCCCGAGCACAACTGGGTGAAGACCATCGCGCGGCCGGAATGCGTGGCCACGTTCCAGTTCAGCCACACCGTGCATCTGCGCTCAGGCCGCTACATCATGACCGATGGCAGCCCGAAAGAGATCGCCGGCAGGCACCCGGCGCAGGCGGCGCGCGTGGCCCTGCACGGGCCGGTGCTGCACCACTACATCCTGAAATCCTGGAACGAATACCAGCGCAAGCGCCAGCGCGGCGCCGTCTCCGACAGCGGGGACATGAAGCGGCTGACGCAGGATTACTTCACCGGCCGCGATACGATGGTGAACGCCGAGGAGGATACCGCGCTGGCCACGATGGCGGCGCTGGTGGAGGCGCGGATGCGCTTCGCCGAAGCCACCACCGCCCCCGGCGCGCCGGGCGAGGCGGTAACGCCGACGGACCGCGTGCTGATCCCGGACGAGGTCTCGGCGCTGGAGGGGTTCCACCCGCGCGATTCCGCCAACCTGTTCTGGATCAAGGATGGCAATGCCGCCACCGGCAAGGGCGCCGGCACGCTGGTGGTCACCGCCGCGGTGCCGCAGGCGCGGCTGGGGCTGGGCATCTACATGATCATGGCCCCCTACCCGCTGGAACGCATGGCGCTGCGCGTGAACGGGGCGGCGGTGGCCTTCTCCCTGCGCACGCTGGGGGAACGCTGGCGCATCCTGCGCACCGAACCCATGGAGCTGCGGCGCGGCCGCAACGAGATCACGCTGGAACCGCCGGAATTCCACCGCATCCGCGACGTGGTGCCGAACACGCAGGATACCCGGCGGATGGCGATCGCGCTGACCGAGGTGAAGATCAGCACGTGGGAAGACGAGTAAGAGTCTTCTTTTTGTGAACAAAAAGAAGCAAAAAAACTTTCATTGCCTTGCGCGCGTGCAAGATAATGAAAGTTTTTTGGTTCTTTTCTTCAAAAAAGAAGACTCTTCCCGTCATTCCTGCGCCATCGTCTCGGGATCGGTGATCCGGTCGCTCTGGAGGCGTTCGCCGCGCATCAGGCGCGCGCGGCTACGGCCTTGCTACTTGGCCACGGGCCAGAGATGGGCTGCGACGAAGCCGATGATGGCCGCCGCCGCCTGGCCGGCCACCGCGCCCACGCGCAGCCCGCCGATGCCCTGGGCCATGGTGCCGGCCAGCGCATCCATCTTGGCCTGCATCTTGCCCATGCCGGCATCGATGCGGGCCAGGGTTTCCTGCAGGTGCTCGGCGGTGGTTTCCAGCCGCGCGACACGCTCGGCCAGTTCGGTCAGCTCGGCGCGCGATGTGGCGCGCCGGACCGTGCGCCCGTCAGGGGCCATGGGAGGATCCTCTTCGAACAGGGATGTGGGGGAAGACGTGTCGTTCATCGTGCTGCCCATCTGCGCCGGGGCCATCACCACTCGGTCACGATGACCAGGCCGGCCCCGCCGTTGCCGCCCAGGCCGGCGGACTGGCCAGACACGGCCGCACCGCCGCCGCCGCCGCCACCGCCGGGGGTCTGGCCGCTGGCACCGGCACCGCCCGCGGCCGTGGGGGAGGCCGCGCCGCCCGGGCCGCCCTGGCTGGCGGGCGTGCCATAGGCGAAGCTGGCCGGCGGGGTGCCGGCGCCGCCGGGGGCGATGCCGCCGGCATTGGTGGCGCTGGTGTTGAACACCGCGGTGGTGCCGCCGGCGAACGCCGTGCCGCCGGCATTCAGCCCGCCGCCCGCGCCGCCGCCGGCGCCCGCCTCCGCCGCGTAGCCGCCGGCCTGGCCGATGGCGCCCACGGCGCAGCCGCCGCCGCCGGCGCCGCCGATGCGCTCCGACCCGCCCACCGCGCCGCCGCCGCCGCCACCGGCACCAAAGCTGGCCCCGCCCGCGCCCGCGGTGCTGCCGCTGGCGTTGCTGCCAGGGTTGTTGTCCCCCGCGCCGCCGCCGCCGGCCGCCGCAACGGTGCCGCCGCCAGCCCCGCCGCCACCGCCATAGGCGCGCAGCAGCGTGCCGAAGGAGGAGGTGCCGCCCTGCCCGCCGCTCGCCCCGGTGCCGGTGCCGCGCGCGCCGGCCGCGCCGACGGTCACGGCCACGCTGCCCGCCAGGTCTGCCGCGCGGAAGCGGCCACGGCGCTTGCCGCCGCCGCCACCACCGCCGCCGCCGCTGCTCGCCGTGCCGGAGGCCGCCGCGGCCCCGTTGCCGCCGGCGCCGCCGCCGCCCCAGACCTCCACCTCCACCGCCGTGCTGGCGGGATCCTTGGTCCAGGTGCCGCTGGCGGTGAACACGCTCACCTTGGGCGCAGACAGCGCGCCGCCATCGGCGCCGTGCACCGCGGCCCAATCGGTGCCCGCCACGTGGTCGCTGCCGGTGGAAAGCCGCAGCCAGCCCAGCAGCGTTTGCCGGTTGGCGGTGGCCGGCGCGGTGTTGGCCACGAAATGCCCGGCCACATAGGTGCCCGCGCTGGGCATGGCGGCGGCAGACACCGCGGTGGAGGACTTGATGCGGCCATACTCCGCGCTGGCAGGGTCGCTGGTTTCCACCACGTGCAGCCAGCCCGCACCGCCCGGCTCCATGGTGCCGATGCCGCGGTTGGCGGTGGAAAAGCCCACCGCCACGGGGTCGCCATGCAGCGTGTTGCCGGAGACGATGTTGCTGACGGCACCGGTCTGGCGCACCGCGCTGGCCAGGTTGCGGAAGCTGTTGCCCGCCACCACGAAGCCGGAACAGCCGGGCAGCAGCACGCCGGTCACCCCCGTGGCGCTGGCCCAGGTGCCGCCGGCGCCGCGGGTGGCGGCGCGGAACAGCGGGTCGCCGTCGATCTCGTTGTGGCGCACCAGCACGCGGTGCGCGCCGGTGGGCGGCCCCTGGATGGCGGCCACAGACACGTCGGCGATGCGGTTGCCCTCGATCGTCAGCCCGTCATAGTCCATGTCCTGCGTGATGACGGGCAGGTAGGTGCTGGCGTTGAACAGGATGCCATGCGTGCCGCCCACCTGGATGGTGTTGCCGGCAATGCGGCAGTTGCGCATGGCGGGGCCGAGCAGGATGCCCAGCGGGCTGAGCTGCGCATCGCTCACCGGCCCGTTGTAGAAGCCGCCGCCGTCGCCGTTGTTGCCCACCCACAGCCCCTCGGCCGCGTAGCCCCAGGCCGACACCGTGGCCACCGCCGGCAGGGTGCGCGTGAGCGTGTTGCCCACGATCTCGATCCAGTGCCCGGCCGGGGCCGCAACGGCGGGGTTCAGCGAATCCCCGTTATAGAAATGGCCCACCCCGGTGCCGTACAGCGGCGTGACCGTGCCGGTGCCGGAGGCCGGCTCACCCGGCGGCGAGGCGCCGGTGCCGGGATTGCGCACGCCGCCGGAAACCCAGATGTAGAACTGCACGCCGGTGCGCGCATTCGGCTCCGGCCGCAGGAACACATCGTGCAGCACGTTGTTGGCGATGCGCAGCGCGATCTGCGGCGTAACGCCCTGCGGATCCGGCGCGTTCAGCGACAGCACGCGGATGCCGGTGCCCATGATGCGGCGCATGACATTGCCGGTGATGACAGCGGATTTCACGCCCAGGCAGGCGATGCCCTGGCTCTCGATGATCGTGTTGTTGGCAATCACCAGCCCGGCACGCAGCGGGGGCGTGCCCGCCGTGCTGCAATGCACGGAAATCGCGTCGTCATTGGCGCCGATGACCTGGTTGCCCTCGATCACCACGTTGTCGGTGTCCCACACCGCGATGCCGTCGGCGACGCTGCGGAACACCCGGCAGTTGCGCACCGTCACGTCCCGCCCGCCGGCGATCACCATGCCCATGTAGCGCGAGTAGTTGAACTCGCAGTTCTCGATGGACAGGTTGTTGCCCACGATGCGCATCATCTGCGCCCCGGTGGTGCGCGCCACATCCGCCCGGCCCCGCAGCGTGAGGTCGCGCATGTGGAAATCGGACAGCGGGTAGAAATTGCCCGTGCCCGGAATGGAATTGGAGACGCCGTCGCCGTTGATCGCGTTGATCGCGTCGTCGATGACGATCACGGTGCGGCCGCGGCCGGAACCGCGCAGCACCACGTTGGACATCGGGCGCAGCAGCGCCACGGAGGTATCCAGCCGATAGGTGCCGGGCGGCAGGAACACCTCCGCCCCGCGCGGCCGGGCCGAGGCGGCGTTGATGGCGGCCTGGATCGACAGGCCGTCATTGGTGCTGCCGTTGGCGGTGGCGCCGAAGTCCAGCACGTTCACCCGCTCGGTGAACCGCGCGCCGAGAGACCGGGCGCGGGTGGAACCGGTGGCGGTGACATTGAGGGCAGACGCGTTGGTGGACGGCAGCGTGGACTGGTCCACCTGCAGCGTGCCCGCCTCGATCTTCAGGCCGGCGCCAATGTTCACCGGCTCCGGCGAGCCGGGAAACACGCCGACACGGCCAAGCAGCTTGCCGGTGGCCAGGGTAAGGCGCGGCTGCATCGGCTCGCGCAACGCCCCCATGGTGGTGACGTACGACACGCCGTCCCGCTCCACCAACGCAAGATCCGTGTCCTGCGTGGTCAACGTCTGCGGCAACTCACTGAGTGTGGGCATGCGATGTCCTTGTGTGCAGGGAAGGCAGGGGGTCCGGCGCGGAGCAAGGCCAGGGCTCTGCCCTGGACCCGCCAGGGACCAGCGGTCCCTGGACCCGCGTGAGTCTTTCCGCCTTCGGCGGGAGGGGCCGACCCGGTCTGGGTCGCGCGCCGAGACGGCCCCTCCCGCCGAAGGCGGAAAAGGTCCAGGGGTCTGGGGCCTAAGGCCCCAGTGGGGTCCAGGGGCAAAGCCCCTGGCCTTGGCTTGGGGCCGAGACCTACGCCTGCCCCGTCACGCGGCTGGCGCGCCACATGCTCCAGGTGGCGGTCCATTCCACTTCGCCGTCGGTGGCGATGGTGAGGGGGTTTCGCGTCCAGTTTTCCTGCAGCGGGTGGCTGCCGGTTCGCGCGAAGGTCACCTGGGTGTTGCAGCGGATGCGCAGCCGGCGTTCTTCCGGCAGTGGGGCGGCGGCGTAGGCGGTGGCGGCGGCACCGCTGCCGTTGCCGGTGATGGTCACGGGCACGGCGGTGCCCACCGGGCCGTAGCCGGTGCCGGAGCTGGTGACCATGATGCCGATGAGCTGGCCGCCGCTGAGCACCGGCACCGCGCCGGCGCCGCTGCCGCTGCCGCCGATCGCCACGCTGGCGCTGGTGTAGCCGCTGCCGGGGTTGGTGACGCGCACGAAGCTGATGCGCCCGGCCCAGGCGGCCTGGGTGCTGCCCAGGATGGACTGCACGCCGCTGGGCGCATCGGTGATCATCACGGCATCCGCGATATCCGGCGCCACCACGGTGTGGCGGCCATCCAGCAGCACGGGGTTGGCGATGATGCGCGCGGCCAGGTCGTGGCGGTTGCCGCGGATCGTCACGCTTTCGGTATCCGCCCGCAGGCAGTAGGCGGCGGTGCGGCCGGTGAAGTCGTTGCCCTGCACCAGCACGCGGCTCGGCCCGTCGCGCAGCCAGATCCCCTCGGCACTGCCAGACATGGCGATGCGGTTGCCGGTGAGGGCCAGCAGGTCGCAGGCGATGCCGAAATTCTGGCCCAGCGCATCGGTCTCTACGTTGGCCGCACAGATGCCCCAGTAGGCGAACTCGGCGGCCACGTTGCCGTCCACGCGCAGGTTGCGGCTGCCGCCGCAGTTGATGCCGTAGCCGTGGCCCAGCACGTGGTTGCCGCTGATCTCGCTGTCGATGCTGCCGCCGCAATCGATGCCGAACAGCGCGCTGCCGGTGATGGTGTTGCCGGCCACGCGGCTGGCGGCGACATGGGCCAGCAGGCCGGCGCCGCTATTGGCCAGCGTGCCATTGTCGGCCAGCAGGTTGCCCTGCACCAGCAGCGCACGGCCGGCCACGGCCAGGCCGTAATGGGTATTGTCGTGGCAGGTGTTGCCGGCCACCAGCACGGCCAGCGCATCGGGGAAGGCGTTGCCCCAGACAGGCGGTTCCGTGTTCGGCTCGTTGAAGTTGCCGATGGCGATGCCGCGCTGGTTGGCCCAGCAGCGGTTGCCCAGCACCTGCACCAGGCGGGCGCGGCGGGCGTGCACGCTGTCGTTGAAATCGATCGTCAGGCCATAGGCGGCGTTGTTCCAGGCGCGGCAGGCTTCCACCTGCACGCCCGCGGTGCCCTGCACCCACAGCCCGTGGGCGGCATTGCCGTTGAACTCGCAATCGCGGAGGGCGTGGCGGGCCAGCACCTCCGGCGCGGTGGCCAGGATGGTCAGGCCGCAGCCCTGCGTGGCGCCGGCGGCGTTGCGGAAGGCGCAGCGATGCAGGTCGGACTCGGTGCAGGCTTCCGTCAGCAGCACGCCCCAGCTTTCCACGTTCACCTGGGCGCGGTTGGCATCGAAGATCACGCCATCGGCGCGAAAGCCCGGCGCCTGCACGCTGATCCAGGCGCCGTTGCCGCTCTGCGCGCCGCGCTTCAGTAACGTCAGGCCCGGGGTGCCGAGCAGCACGGTGTTGGGCTGGGCGATGGTCCATTGCCCGTTCACGCGATAGGTGCGCGGGCCCAGCTTCACCGGCCGGCCGGAGCCGATGGCGGCGGAGAGGGCGGCGGTGTCGTCCACGATGCCGTCGCCCACGGCGCCGAAGCTTTCCGGCCCCACGGCATCGGCCAGCAGATCGGCCAGCGAGCGTTGCGTGGCCGTTCCGGTCGCCGTGGCCATGGCGCTGGAGAGGTTGGCGCCCGGCAACGCGCTGGGCGCGGGCGCGGAAAGGGTGGCGCCGGCCAGCGAAAGCCCGGCGCCGAGCGCGATGGTCTCCGGCCCGCCGGTGCCGGTGCTGGCACGGCCCAGCAGGCTGCCCTGCGGGGCTGCGATCTCAGGCTGCAGCCCGGCCACCAGCTGGGCGCGGGTCAGGCGGCGCAGCACGCCGCCCTGGCTGGTGGGCAGCACGTCGGTATCGGCCGCCGCCAAAGCGGGGTCGAGCTCGTCGATCGTCGGCATGCGGTTAGCCTCCAATCAGGATCGGGTTGCCGTCCTCGTCGGTGATCGTCGCACCGCCCGGCGTCTGCAGCGCGCCGCTGGGCGGGGCCTGGGCGGCCAGCGCCAGCACCGGCAGCGCCACCGCCCGGCCCAGCACGCGGCCAGAGGCGGTGGTGACGGTGAGCTGCAGGCGATAGGTGGTGCCGGCCTGCCCGCCAGAGAGCCACACCACGGCCACGCGCCCATCGGCGGCGATCTCGCCCACCACCAGGTGGCCGGCCCCGGCGGGGGTGGGGACGACCGTCACGGCCTCGATACGGTCACTCTCGTGGCCGGCCACGGCGGCAGTGATGTCCAGCTCATAGTCCAGCACATCCGCCGGATCCTTGGCGGGCCAGGCGAGCAGCGGGGGAGTGGGTTGGCTGGTGCCGCGGGGCACCGGGGCGAAGCCATCCAGCACCACCCGGCGGGCGGTGCTGGGGCGCCAGACGCGGGCGAAGGTTTCAGACATGCGCGATGCTCCCTCAGTATTCGACAATGACGAGGCCGGCGGCACCGGCGGCGCCACCGAAATTGCCGCCGCCGCCGGCCCCGCCGCCGCCGGGGAAGCCGCCCGCGCTGGGCAGGCCGGAACTGCCCGCGCCGCCGCCGCCGCCCGACGCCGCGGCACCGCCATGCCCGCCGAAGCCGCTGGCCCCGGCCGCATGGCCCGCATTGCCGGCGCCGCCGGCCATGTTCACCGCGCCGCCGCTGCCGATGCCGCCGGTGCCGGAATTACCCTGCCCGCCGGCCAGCGAGCCCTGCCCGCCCTGGCCGCCGCCGGCCGAGAGGAAGGCCCCGAAGCTGCTGGCGCCGCCATTGCCGGCCGAATTGGCGCCGGCCGTGCCGCCCACATTGGCACCCGCACTGCCGGCCGCGCCCACCGCCACGGCGATCACCTGGCCCGGGCCCACGGCGAAGATGCCCTCGGCATAGCCACCGCCGCCACCGCCGCCGCCACCGCCGCTACCGGTGTTGCCACCGCCACCGCCGCCGCCGCCGAAGGCGCGCACCCGCAGCCGCGTGACACCCTGCGGCACCACGAAGCTGCCATTGGCCACGAAGCTCTGCATGGTGGCGAAGCCGGGCCGCAGCTCCGGCAGGCGATAGGCCAGCGTGGGTGCGGTGACCAGCGGCGCGATATGCGCGGCGGTAACGGTGGTTTGCCCCTGCGCCACCGTAATGGTCGCCAGCCCCACCCAGCCCGCATCCACCGCCGGCGCCACCTGCGTGCCGGTGGCAGCGGGCACGCCGGGCTTCAGCTGCAGCTGCACGCGCTGCAGCCGCCGGGTGTTCTGCGCCGCCCCGGTGTTGCCCGGGCCGAGATAGGGCTGCGCCGGGTTGGCCGCGTTGTAGTAGGGCAGCACGATCGGGTTGGCATCCGCCTCCTGGAACGCCGCCTCGATCAGATGCGTGACGGACTGGCCAGAGGTGACGGGCGGCGACACATCGAACGTCGTCGCGGCCAGGTTCACCCCCATCTTCACCAGCGCGGAGGCGGTGTCGGCCGGCAGGGAGCCATAGGCACTGGCATCCACGGTGGCGAGCGAGGTGAGGCTGCCCGGCCCCACCTGCACCGCCATGCTGGCCGGCACGGTGGGCACCACGGCGAGCCCATCGGCCACGGGCGACGTGCCCAGCACGGCACGCATCAGCGCGCCCAGGGCCACCATGGCATGGCGGTTGGTCTCCAGCAGGTCGGTGTCCAGCGGGATGCCGCCGGGATAGACGATGTTGCGATCCATTGAGCCCTCGTCCTGGAAATTTCAGAGTCGGCCGCAGCCGTCAGTCCTCGATGCGCAGCCAGGCGGTCGCCCCCTGCGGCAGCACCGCAGCGGTGGCTTCGGCGATGTCGGCATCCGTCACCTGGCCTTCGAGCTGGGCGAGGCTGGCCCAGGCGATGCGCCCGCCGCCCCAGCCGCCCAGCCCGCCGGCCCAGCCGTTCAGCCCGGCAATGCCGCTGCCCTGCGGCCGCCGCGCGGTGACGAACATCTGATACGGCAGCGCAAGGCTGCCCCAGCCGCCACCAGTTGCGTAGCCGGCGCCAATGCCCCAGCCTCCGGTATCCGCCGGCCGCCGCGGCTCGAACACCAGTGCCTCCCGCCCCGTGAGGTCACGCAGCGCTGCCAACAGCGCCGGCCGCGTGGCCCGCTCGCGCAGCAATTCGCGGCGGATGGCGGCACGAAAGGCGGCATCGCCCTGCGCGCGGCGCCGTGCCAGGCGCGGGCCGAAGAAATCCGCCGCGATCATGTCCAGCATCGCACCCGATGCGGTGGCGATGCGCGCCTGCGCCCGCAGCGTTTCCACCATCCCATGCAGCCAGGCCCAGCCTTCCGCCAGCCCGGCCATCACGGCATCGGCCGTGGTGCTGGCCTCCGCCAGCCAGCGCGCCGGCAGCACGGATTTCATCCGGGCCAGCATGTCGTCCTTGTCGCCCGGTGTGCCCGCCATGTCAGCTCACCACCACGCTGCCGGGCCGCACCACGCCGGCGGCACCGGGCACCAGGTCTGCCGTGCCGCCGTTCAACAACACGGCGGTCACGTTGGTGATGGCCGGGGAGGCGCCATAGGCCAGCTGCGCCAGGCGCGACCAGCGCAGCGCCTCGCCGATGCCCAGCCCGGCAATGTGCGCCACGATCGCCTGCTGCGCCGCCGCTGCCGCCTCCACCTGCGGCACGCCCTGCACCGAGACCGAAAGCGCAACGGTCGCCGTGGTCACCACCGGCGGCTGCACCGCGAAGCTGGTGCCCACCGGGCGCACCGCCTCGATCGCGCTCGCCGCCTGGCTCAGCAACCCGGCCGAGGGCGCGCCCGTGCCGTCGTCGATGGTCACGGTGAACACCCCGGTGCCGATCTCCTCCGCCACATGCCAGCGCAGGCCCTGCCGCAAGGACGAAACCGCATACCCCACTGCCACCGGCGTGGCCCGGCTGAGGCTGGCCATGTAGTCGCGGAAGCGCAGGCGCAGCGCCGCATCGCTCTCCGCATCCAGCCCGCCAGACAGCGGATTCTCGTTCGTGACGGTATCCACCCCGGCCAGCGCATCGGCGATCAGCGCCACGCTGCCGGCGAGAACATTGCCGGCCACGCCTGCAACCTCCGCCCGCACCGGCACCAGCACGCTGCCCACGCCCACGCCCAGCACGTAGCCGCCCTGCGCAGCGCTCCAGGCCGGATGGCCGGTATCGATGCCCACCACGAAGCCCTGGCCGGCATCGGCGGTGCGCACCAGCGTGCCCGCCGGCACCAGCGCCGGCTCGGTGGTCGCAAACCGCGCGAACCGCACCTGGCCCACCGCCGCCACCGCCGGCAGCCGCGCCATGCCGTAATCGGCCATCCAGCTATCGAGGTCCGCGCCCTCGCTGGTGCTCGCCCGCGTCATGCCCAGCACCTGCACGATCAGCCATTGCAGCCACAGCGCGATCGAGGCATTCGCCTCCAGCACCGCGCGCAGCACAGACCCCACGGACAGATCGATCAGCACGCGCGACGCCGCCTGCACCGCGGCCGCCGCCTGCGACACCAGCGCGGCAAAATCCCTCAGCTGCAACTGCATCATCGCTCTCCCACGCTGAAACTCAGGCTTTGCGTCTCGCCGCTGTCGGCATCGGCGTAGCGGATGGCCACGAACACGCGGCCCAGCTGGTCCGCCCGCACCTCCACCACCGGCTCCGGGCTGCGCGCCACTGCGGGCTCGCGGAAGATCTGGCTGCGCACCACGGCGCGTATCCGCTCCGGCGCCGCCGGCGATCCGACAAACCGCCCCAACCCGGCGCCATACTCCGGCTGCCAGATGTAGTCCCCAGGGTTGGTCAGCAGCCGCCGCAGCACACGCTGCCGGCCGAGCCCGGCCCCCGCCGCCACCGCCAAATCCCCGGTCGGCCCGGCCTGCAGATCGGCCCCGAATTCATGCGACAGATCCGGCATGATCCCCCCTCAATCCTGCTGCGTCGGCGGCGCGCCGAGGCTGGCATGCACATGCTGGTTGTAATGGTCGCGCAACTGATCCAACGGGCCATGGCTGTCGAACACCCGGCCGCTCACATGCAGGTCGCCCTGCACCCGCACCGCGCCGTCATTGCCCAACCGCAGCTCCGCACCGGAGCCGTGGCGCAGCACCAACTCCCCCACCGCCCCGCCAGGCGGCGGCCGTGGATCACTGAAGCATCCCCCCACCACCACGCCATGCTCGGCCTCGCCCTCCTGCGCCAGAACCAGCACCTGGTCCCCCGGCGACGGCAGGCAGAACACGCCCCAGCCCGCGCCCACCCACGGCGACAGCACCGGCAGCCAGCCGCTCAACACCCCCTCCGGCTGCAAGCGAACCCGCACCGCATGGCGCGCAGGATCGGCACTGGAGACCACGCCAAACCTGGCCTGCCCCTGCGCCCGATCCATCGCCGCCGCCTGGGCCTTCCAGGCATTCAACAGCCGGTCCATCGAACCTCCGTGATGTGGTGAGGAAGAAAGGCCAGGGCTCTGCCCTGGACCCGCTGGGGCCTTAGGCCCCAGACCCCTTTACTTTTCCGCCTTCGACGGGGAGGGGCCGACCGGGTGTGTGTCGCGCGCTGTGACGGCCCCTCCCCGCCGAAGGCGGAAGGTCACGTGGGTCCAGGGACCTCAGGTCCCTGGTGGGGTCCAGGGGCAAAGCCCCTGGCCTTGCCTTCCCTACCGCGCCACGGGTGTCGTGGCCTGGCTGCCGGGGCTGGCGTTGCGGGCGAGCAGGGTTTGGGTGAATCCGTGTGTGGGGTGCAGGGATCGGGTGATTTCGTCGATCCAGTATTCCTGGTCGAAGTCCGTTCCCGTGCCATCCAGGCGGATGCGTTGGCGCGGCGTGAGGGTCAGCTCCCCCGGCATCTCGGCGGTGATGCGCCGTTCGTGGCGGGTGAGTTCCTCCAGCTTGCGCTGGGCGAGTTTCAGCGCTTCGTCGGGCGTGAGGTTGGGCACGACGTAGACGTAGCGCTGCGGCTCCGCCCCGGAGCCACCACGACGGCGGCGGGCGCGGCGCAGGAAGGATTGTTGCTGGCGGGCATTCCAGCTTTTCACCACCACCTCGATATCGCGGGCCAGGGTGAGGGCGCGTTCCAGGCGCAGGGCCGTCACGTTCGCAGTCCCGAGCGTGGCGCTGGGCGCGGGGGTCGCGGCGCGGGGGCGGAAGTGCAGCGTTTGGCCATGCACCCACACGTCGAAGCCTTCCAGCCCGGCCAGGGTCACCAGCAGGTCCCATTCCGTGGTGGCGCGGCTGAACTGGTCCAGCGTGATGCGGTCGCGCTGCAGCTGCCAGTAGCGGCCCACGGGCGTGGTGGTGCGCGCGATATCCGGCGAGAGCCCGCGGCGTTGCGCCAGCAGCGTGGCGATTTCGCTGGCGGTACGGTTGGAGAAGCTTTCCTGCGTGCGGGCCTCGATCAACCGCGCGGTCAGGTCCCGCCCGGTGAGCGTGGCGGTGCGGCGGATCGGGTCCAGCTCCACCTGGTCCGCCTCGCCTTCGATCAGCGTCTCCCCCGCGCCATCCAACGCCACGGCAATCTGCACCGCCATGCGGTCGGAGGACAGCCAATCGAAGGGCGTGGAGGTGCCGAGCGCGGCCACCAGCGAAAAGCGGTCGGCGGCGTAGAAATTGTTGCTGGTGATGCGCGCGGTGATGGCGTTGGCCACCACCGCGCCATTGACGGTGGCGAGCAGGCGGGGGCGGCGGATGCTACTGCTCAGCAATGCCACCTCCTGCCTGTGTGTCCAACGGCGGCAGCTTCAGCTCCACCACGCCGTTCAGCACGGGATCCGAAAGCCCGTTCAGCCGGGCGATGCGCAGCCATTGCGTGGCATCGCCGAGTTCGCTGGCGGCGACATGGAACAGCGTGCCGCCGGATTGCAGGATGGTTCGCATCTCATGTCCCCCTATCCAATGGCATCGGCGGCGGCGCGGGCCCGGCCGAGCGGGCCGCGGGCGCGGGCGAATTCGGCGAGTGCGCCCGCATCCTGCCGCGCGGCGCGCAGCCCGGCGGGCGTGCCGGGGTCGGCGGCGCGCAGCCGGGCACCGCGGGCGGCGATGGCACGATCCAGCGCCGCCTGTTCCTCGGCCAGCGCGGACCGGGCCTGGCGCTGGGCCACGGTGCCCTGGCGCAATGCCCCCGGCGCGGTGGCGAGCCCCACGATGGCGCCCACATTCACCACGGAGGAGAGCTGCGCGAAATCCGCCCCGCCCAGCGCGCCGAGATCGGCCAGCGCGCCGGCGGCCAGGGATACGCCATCTTCCAGCAGCCCCTCCGCCTCATCGCGCAGGACGGTGCAGGCGATGCGATAGGGGATCCAGTTGTCGCGCTCGTAGCTGGCCTCGAAGCGATGCACTGTTACGCTATAGAACCAGCTGCCCCAGGAGAGCGGCCAGGTGCGCCCGCCGGCGCGCATCAGGTCGATGGCGCGCGCCCGGGCGGCGGCATCCTCGCCAGAGAACACGCCCTGCCAGGCAATATCGGCATCGTCGCGGCCCAGCGCATCGATCACGCGCCGCCCGCCGGGCAGGCGGTGCACGGCCAGGCGCTGCCGCCCACCCCAGAAAACGCGTGCCGGCAGCTCGAACGCCTCCAGCAGCACCGGCCCGATCAGCAGGTACTCGGACATCTCGCACTCCTGTGTCTGTGTGTCGGGCCGGCGGGGCTACCGCAGATGACCCCGCGCGTCGTCAGCCTCCGGTGGCGCCTGCGTCACGGTGAGGACCAGTCCCGCCAGCGGCGGGCGGGGAAGCGTCACTCCCGTCCAGGCGCTGAGAGACACGTGCAGCGCCCCCGGACCGCTCCAGGCTACCGTTGCGTCTCCGCGCTCCCCGCCGGACCACTCCCATGTGGCCAGCAGGGTGCGCTTCTCCGGTGCAGCGGTGCGCCAGGCTTCAAGCCGGGTTTGGAGATAGGTGAACAGCAATCCGGTTTCACACACCTCGTGCTCGAGCTGCACCGCCAGGGCCCCATCCGGCGCGAGCTGCACCGGGCCTTCCTCCTGCACCCAGCAGGGATGGCGGGGCACCCAGGGGCGCGCGATGCCCAGCCCGATTCCCAGCGGCAGCCACAGCAGCGCCCATCGGGCACCGTTGGCGACACGCAGACGCCAGCCCGCGGGGTGTCGCGGCGTGGAGTCATCTGTCATCGGGCTTGGTTGCGTTCAGGCACCAGGCCGAACGGCCCCCCGCTCAGAACGCGCAAGGACAACGCGGCCGGCAATGTCCGGTGAAGCCGGGCCGCGCGCGGTTCCATGAGCCGGATCTCCAACTCCGCCCCCCCCGACCATGCCATCACCACTGCGGGCCGTAGCATATGTGTCTCCCACACCGTCAGTACGGTGGCAGCCACGCTGCCTCCCGCATCGGCTGCGGCCGATACAACGTCGACCCCCACGACCTCCACGCGCGTGCGGACGACTGTGGAGAAGATGCTCTCCACACAGGCTTCCTTCACTGTCTGCGCCGCGAACGCGCCGTCGGGGGAAGTCAGCGCCAGCGATATCTCCAGAGGCTCACATTCAAGCCGACTCGGGCGCACGTACCAGAGAAAAAGCGACCACAGCATCCAGAGCACCGCCCCCAGGCAGATGATGGCCCAAACGATGCGGAGGGACAGCCTTATCACCGGAAACGCGCCGGACACCGGTTGCCATGACCGTTCACTCGGCCCGTATCCTTCCCGAGTGATAAAGCTCGTATCCCAGCCGCGTGTTGCGCACATTATCCTCCCGCAGATTGCGGTAGACCGGGTCGCGAGGTGCGTCCTTGAAGTCTGATTTCCGCCGGGCGTATTCGTCCTGTATCCGCAATATCCAGTCAATCGGCATGCCCGCTGCCGCAGCATAAAGGCCGATGGCCACGGTGGCGTAGTCGACCCATTCGTCGAAGAACTCGCCATCCGGGATGAACACGAAGGGCAGCCGCAACACCTCGGCAGTCATCCCACTCTCCCATCCCAAAGCCCCGCTGGCGCATCACCCGCACAGCGAGTCCCGCCAGGCCTCCCAGCCATAGCGCTCGCGAAATCCCTCCAGTCCGAACACCACGCCCAGCCGGCGCCGGAAGATGCGGAAGCCCTGCGGCCAGTCGCGGAACCCCGGCTGCCGGCGGCGATGGGCGACGGCAGCCTCAGCATTGGCGAGGCTTGAATACAGGCCGATGCCCTTGGCGCCGTGCGGCTCAGGCTGCTCCATGCCGCCCGGCACCTTGAAGTGTCGAACGTTCCACAGCCAGGCGGGCCGCCGGGCCGGTAGCGGATCCGGCAACCGCAGCCCGCCGTCATCGGCGACCGGCGGTTGCGGGTCGTCCCAGGTATCGCTGAACCCCTCCTCCCACGCGCCGCTTCCGTCCAGGGGCTCCTGCCAAACACGAAAGCCGGTCGGTAAGGTCTGGAAGCCCGCGGCGCGCCTGAGCCTCTCCACCACATCGCGCGCCTCCACCTCGGTCGCAAAGAAGCCAATGAGCAGATGCGGGTTATCGCGGTCCTCCGAGCCCAATTCGTATCCTGCCGCCAGGAAATGCCAGACGGACCAAACTGTCGGCGGCCCCGCGTCGGTCATGGGAGAGTTCGACTTCCGTGCGTTTCGCCATCGAAGCCCTCGGGCCACAGATCATCATCCAACCGGCACGCCACGATCGCAAAGCCCTCCGGCCAGTCGCGAAAGCCCGGCTTGCCGCGCAGCCGAATCATCGCACCCTGCGCCGCGGCTTCGCTGGAATAGAGGCCCACCAGCCTCTCCGTGCCGTCATCGTCCCAGTCGTCATCGGGGCCGATCCGGAAGTGCCAGAGTAGCGCGATACCGGGGCGCTCAAGCCTGGTCACGCCCCGGCACCGCCACCGTAGAGATCAAGCTGCAGTTCCACCCCCGCCGCGCCGAGGCACGCCAACAGTGCGGGAGGCAGTGCAACGCCCATGGTGCGCAGGAAGAACAGGCCCGCGAAGAAGTCGAACCGCCCTCGCGTGGCACGCAACTCCGCAAACTCGACCTGCAACGGCGCCAGGGCCGCCAGCGCGTCCTCCAACGCCTGTTCAAGGCTCCCGCCCTGGTTGGGCCAGCGCACGGAGCAGTAGGAAGAGCGCCGCGGCTTCGGCGGCCTTGCGCGCGAATCCATCTCGCCTTCCCGCCACAGCACGCGCCGATCTGCGCCGAAGGCTTCGCCAACCCGCTCCGCAAGCGCTGCGAGATCGGCGCAAGGGTGGTGGACACGGAATGAGAGCACCCAGCGCCGCCCATCGGAAGAACCGTCCACTGCGTCACCGGTTGCCATTGCCGCGATCCCCGTCGTTTCGGGCGTGCCCCAGCCCGCGCCCTATCCCTTCGACGGCGGTCCGTAAATGTCGAACTCCAGCGCGATACCGGCCTCGCCGAGCCTTGCCAGCAAACCCGGCGGCAGGACGAAGCCCATCATCGAGTCCACGAACAGCCCGACAAAGAAATCAAGGCGCCCACCCGAAGCATTGATCGCCCGGAACTCTTCCCGCAACCCCGACACCGCCTCGGTGGCGTCGGCCAGCGCGGTTGCGATGGTGCCCTCGGTATCCAGCCAGTCGACCAGGCAATAGGAGGTCGGCTTCAGCTGTCCTGCCGGCTTGGCATGGGAATCGACATCCCCGGCACGCCAAAGCCAGCGCGCCTCCACGCCAAAGGCTTCTCCCACGCGCTTCGCCACATCCGACAGATCGGCCGAGGGATGATGCACACGCAGCGCCAGGCGCCACGGCAGATCGTCAGCCTGCTGGGCCTGGTCGTCAGTCCCGGCCATTGTCTGGTCCTTCACGTCTGCGACGCCCTCTTGCCTGTTCACGTGCAGCGAACCAATCCTCGCGGATACCGCGAATGCCGGGGCCAAGCATCCAGTCAATCCATGTCGGGGAACACCTCGATATCCAGTTCGACTCCAAGCGCAACCAGGCGTCGCATCAATTCCACGGACAGGCTGTCTCCAATGTTGGCGTCTCCGGGCAGCGATACGCGAAGGTGAACCCTTCCACCCTCATCCAGCAGCCGTGCCACCAGTGCGGCCTGCGCTTCCAGTTCCTCCACTTCCTGCAGCATTGCCCGCAGGAACGTGCGTTGGCGCTGAACCCGGCGCCGTGCGACCCAGTACGTTTCTGGCCAATGTCCCTGCAGGGGCGTCCCGCGCATCGAGGTCCGCTGCATTCCCGCCTGCCAGCAACGGAACGGCTCGCGCCCAAGGGCATGGGTTAAATCCCGCGGGTCAATGGAGGGGTGCCAAATCTGAATCGCGACCGTAAACCGCAGCTCATCTGCGGGATCAGTCTCGCCTGCTTCCTCGACGATCTCTATCACGACCTTTACGTCCTGTTGCCTTTCCGGACCCCGTAAAGTCGCTTGCCGGTCCGTGGTTGGTCCATGTCTCATCCGGGTTCTTGCCCCACACATCGCCGTTGGGGGCTATCCTCGTATCGTCCTTGGGACCGGCGCCGATTGCGTCCTTGATCTCTTCATGATTCCCCGACCATGGCGTCTCGGCGATCGGCCTTGAACCTGGCGGCGGCCGAACCCACCGCTCTTGATCGCCTTCAGTTGGCAGTATAATCGGCCAGTGTTGCTTCAGCCAGCGCAGGAGCTCACCCGTTCGATCACGGGGCAACTGCGGCGACCCGGCATGCGGTGGTGCGAACCGCCTACGCTGGATGAACTGCACCCGTTGCACCCCGCCCCGCACCACCAGCCGCGCCGGCAGGCTCACCGCCTCCGGATGCGCCGCCCGCCACGCCGCCGGCGTCTCGGCCCCGTTGGGCACGAACACGAAGGGCAGGCGCAGCACCTCGCCCGCCATCCCTTCCCGTTCCATCGCACCTACCCCTGCCCCATCTACCCCTGCAACGCCCCCGCCCATTGCGGCGAGACCAGCGGATCGAACCCCGTCATCCCCGACGCCGGCCGGCCGGCCTCGCGCGCCAGATGCTCCGCCACGAAGCGGCCCAGCAGCGCGCCGTCGATCTCCAGCCGGCCTTCCAACACGCGCTCCTCGTCCCGCTCCGCCTCCTGATCCCGAGCGTCCGCGGCCTGTGCAGGTGCGGCCGGCTCGGCGAAATCGGGCGGCAGCAGCAGGGCCGGTGGCAAGGCGGGCGGCGCGGCGGCAGGGCGCTGCGCACCCGTCCATCCCTCCTCCGCCGCACCCGCCTCCGGTGCCGCCGCCGGCAACTCCGGCAGGGCAGGCGCGGCCACGCCAGCCAGCGGCACCGGCAAGGGGGCCGCCGCCACCACGCCGGGCACAGAGGTCAGCGCTGGCCAATCCGTGCGCTGCCACTCCACCCGCGCCGGCGGCACCGAAGCCTCCGCGGCCGGCGCACGCGGCGTGGCGGTCGGCAGCATCTCCGCCGCCGCCCGCTCCGCCCCGCGCAGCACGGTTTCCATCGGCGCACGCGGCGCCACGCCCCGGCTTGCCGGCCTTTCAGGAGCAGGGTTGGCACCGAGGCGGCGTGTCTCAGGCGCCGCCTCGGCCCCCGAAGCCCCCATCACGGGCACAGGCAGCGCCGCCGCCGCCGGTGCCAACCCCGCCAGGCCGCTCCGAACCACGCCCACGGCGCGGTCCAGCACGGCCAGCTCGCGCGCCACCGTGGGCAACGCCGCCGCCACGCCATCGTCCAGCGCAATGCGCAGGCCGACCTCGTAGGGATCGCCCATAAGGGCGGCCAAAGCCGCCTGCCCCAGGCGATCCTCCAGCGGCAGCCCGGCTGCCTCCTCCGGTTCCCGTGCGAGCCCGTCCTCGATCATCATTCCCTCCAGGAAAGGCTGTCCCAATCAAAGGCGCGGCCCTTCAGCTGGCCCACCGCCACCACCCAGGCAAAGCGTTGCGTCGCCGAAAGGCCCGAAGCGGTCTCAAAGGGCACCCCGTGCATCGCCAGATACAGCACGTCGCGCAGCTCGGGGTGCCGGCTCAGTTTCCCGCCAGCGCCTTGTCGAAGGCCGGCTCCGGCGCCATCCCGGCGGCCACCGCCGCCAGGCCCGCCTCGTCCAGCCGCTGCACCGAAGCCTCGATGCCCGCCTTGCTGGCCGGCAACGGCACCGGCACGCCATCGATCGCGCCGACACTGGCGGCCAGCACCGCCAGCCCCAGCCAACGATCGTTGCGCGACAGCTCCGCCCCCGCCGCCTCGAACAACCTTAACCGGTCGAGGACGGACAGCTTCCGCAGCTGCAGCACCCGGCCGCGCGCGTCGATCACCTCATCGGCCATCAGATGCGCCTCCGGCTGCTCGCAAAGAACTCCAGCCGCTGCCGCACACTGGCATCACCCCGCCACTGCCCCGCCTGGGCAAAGCGGAACACCGCGCCATCATACTGGTAGGTGCTGGTGGACCCGTCCGGCTCCGCAATGTACTGGTACAGCGTGCCCGCCGGCACCGCGCCGCCCTGCTCATACGCCGCCTCGATCCGCGCGATGAAATCATCCGCCGCCGAGCTGCCACGCTCCAGCTCGAACATCCCCTCCCAGCCCTTCGGCAATTCGGCCGCCATCTGCCGCCCGTCAATCCGGTCGATGCGGATCGAAGCGGTCTGCTGCCGGCTGTCGAAGCCCGTCACGTGCGACAAATCCACGCGCCCGAACGGCCCCATCACCACCAACTGGCAATCCCGCCCCACCGAAAACTCATTGCTCGCCATGCCATGCTCCCTGGATGCGAAGGAAAGGCCAGGGCTCCGCCCTGGACCCGCTGGGGCCTTTGGCCCCAGACCCCATTACTTTTCCGCCTTCGGCGGGAGGGGCCTGCCCCGCCTGTGTCGCGCGCCGCGTCGGCCCCTCCCGCCGAAGGCGGAACAACTGACGCGGGTCCAGGGACCTCAGGTCCCTGGTGGGGTCCAGGGGCAAAGCCCCTGGCCTTCCTA
>JBIKOJ010000349.1:0-3139 GCA_044358135.1 Acetobacteraceae bacterium
AGCGCACCATCGACGGGCTCTGGAACGCCATCGGGCGCATCATCAACACCGTCACACCCGAAGAGTGTACCAACTACTTCGCCGCTGCAGGCTATGACGCAGAATGATCGGAAACCGCTCTAGCCGCCGCAGAACGATCGCCGCCTCCGCTGCGCGGCCCCGCGCCAGATACGCCATCATCAGCTGCCGCCCGTGATCCGGCAGCAGGCCGTGGGACGGCACGGCATCCAGCAGCGACTCCAACTCGCCCGCCGGCACCGCCCGCCAGAAGTTGAAAACGCCATGGAAGCCGAAGCTCGGCGCGGCGTCTCGATCACGCTCCACGGCGAAGCGCCGCGCGGTGCCCACATCGGCAAACCGGATGCCCCGTGGCTCCAGCGCCGGCCGCCATACGCCGCCGATCATCTCATCCTCGGGATGCCCCGCAACGAATCGCTCCTCCGCCAGCATGTCCAGCAAGCGGCGCGACCGCAGCGAGAAGCCGCCATTGCCCACCTGGCCCCAAGCCGGCTGCCACGGCCAGGGCGCGCCGATGTAGTCGAAGTCCCGGAACCCCACCTCCCACCGCGCCCCATCCAGCACCCAGCCATCCCACTGCACCAGCAGCACGAAGGGCGTGGCGACGTGCTCCACCAGCCGCTTCAGCACGAAATGCGAATAGGCCGCCCCATCCGCCAACCGGTCGATCCGCCGCACCTCCACACCCGGCGCCGCCACCACCGCATCGCTCAGCAGCAGAACCGCCCTGAACCGCGCCTGGCTGGCCGAAAGCCCCAGAGCCCGCAACGCCAGCGCCGGCTGGGCGCAGTCGATACAGCATAGCGTCACATCCCGCAGATCCGGCCCGGCTCCCATGCCGCCAACCCATCACGTCCCATCGCGCCGGGCAACCGCCGTTGACTTCCCGGCCTCCGCGCGCTCCGCTTTGCCACGCACCAGGGAGCCCTTCATGACCCGCACCCCCCTTACCGGCCCCAGCGTCTGGACCGGCGCCGAGCTTGCCGCCAGCGGCGACTGGGTCCGCCATTTCGACACCACCCACATCGCGGAGATCGAGGCCGCCCTGGCCAACATCAAGCGCCTCGGCCCCGTGCTCGGCTTCCCCCAGGATGCCTTCCCCCTGCCGCGCACCGCCGCCCTGCTCGCCGACGTGTCCCACGAGCTGGAACACGGCCGCGGCGCCGTTCGCCTGCGCGGCCTGCCGGTGGCGCGCTACGAGCCCAACGATCTGCGCCGCATCTTCTGGGGCATCGGCCGCCATCTCGGCACCGCCGTGTTCCAGAACGCCCGCGGCGAGGCGATGGGCGAGGTGCGCGACGAAACCAGGCGCGAGGACAAAAGCTTCGACCCCACGCAGGAAGGCCGCGTCGCCTCCGCCCGCGCCCGCTCCCGCTCCACCGGCCCGCTGCGCTGGCACACCGACCGCTGCGACGTGATCGCCCTGCTCTGCGCCCGCAACGCCATGGAAGGCGGCATCTCCAAGCTCGTTTCCATCCCCGCCATCCACAACGCCATGCTCGAACGTCGACCGGACCTGCTGGAGCTGCTCTGCCAGGACTACTGGCGCTCCCGCCCCGCCGACGAGGATGGCCTGGCCGGCGGCAACGTCTATGCCCAGCCCGTCTTCGGCTTCGCCGACGGCCGCATCACCAGCCAGTATTCCCGCACCTATGTGGAACAGGCCCAGGAAGTGCCGGGCGTGCCCAAGCTCTCCGCCGCCCAGAACGAGGCGCTGGACATGCTCGCCGCCACCGCCGAGGAACTCTGCCTGCACTCCGCCTTCGAGGACGGCGACATCCAGCTGCTCAACAACCACGTCATCTACCACGGCCGCACCGCCTATGCGGATGACGCCCCCTCCGGCCGCGACCGCCTGCTGCTGCGCCTCTGGCTCGCCACCCCCAACAGCCGCCGCCTGCCGGACGGGTTCGAGACCCTCTGGGGCTGCACCGCCCCCGGCGCCATCCGCGGCGGCGTCGTGCAACCGCAGAGCGGGGCGCGCGTGGCGGCCTGACCACCCCCGGCATTCCACCGCGCTGTAGCAGGATTGAAACCGCCTGTTTCGGATAAGCGCCGCTCAGTTACCTGACGGTTGCATTTCGAGATGGCCAGTTTCTCCGCCGCGACGTCGCTCAACGTCACCAGCGAGAACCCGCTGGCCGGGCTCGTCCAGCTGTCCCTGGCCACCTACACCGCCCTGCCGGACGGGTTCCGCATCACGCTGCCAGACAGCCGCTCGCTGGAGCTGTTCGGCAGCTTCACCACCGCCGCCGGCCTGCCCACTGCCGGCACCGTCACCGCACTCCGCATCAACGCGGCCGGCTCGCCAATCCGCACGCTGTCCGGGCTGAACCTGGCACTCCCCGCGGCGATGGCGCTGGCCGCCGGCCCGGCCGCCACCGCCTGGGCGGCCCTGCTGCCCGGCGCCGACACCATCACCGGCTCCGCCTTCGCCGACGTGCTGGCGGGCTTCACCGGCAAGGACATCATCGACGGCGGCGCCGGCACCGACACCGCCAGCTTCGCCGAGGTCACCGGCGCGGTCGCCGTCACCCTCAACGGCGCCGCCGATGCCGTCGTCACCCTCCAGGGCATCGTGCAGGACACGCTGCGCAACATCGAGAACCTCACCGGCGGCAGCGGCAACGACAGCCTCTTCGGCGACGCCGGCGCCAACATCCTGTCCGGCGGGCTGGGCAACGACACGCTGCGCGGCGGCGGCGGCGCCGACACGCTGCAAGGCGGCGCCGGTATCGACACCGCCGACTACGCCGAGAAAACCGCCGCCATCTCCGTCACCCTGGCCGGCGACACCGCCGCCACCGTCACCGTCGGCGGCATCGCCGAGGACAACATTGCCGGCATCGAAAACCTGCGCGGCGGCACCGGCAACGACAGCCTCACCGGCGACGCCGCAGCCAACACGCTGGAAGGCGGCGCAGGCGACGATATCCTGGCGGGCCTGGCCGGCACAGACACGCTGGATGGCGGCCAGGGCACGGACACCGCGAGCTACGCCGAGAAAACCGCCGCCATCACCGTCACCCTCAAGGCCGCCGCCAGCGCCACCGTCTTCGTCGGCGGCACTGCCGAAGACACGCTGCGCAACATCGAGAACCTCATCGGCGGCAGCGGCGCC
>JBIKOJ010000350.1:0-3108 GCA_044358135.1 Acetobacteraceae bacterium
CCGCATGGGCCAGAGCTTCGGCCTGTCGTGGCCGGCCATCGTGGGCAAGATCGTGCTGCCCGGGGCACTGCCCGCCATCCTCTCGGGCTTCCGCATCACCACCTCCACCGCGGTGATCCTGCTGGTCGCCGCCGAGATGATCGGCGCGGATCGCGGCATCGGCAGCTACGTGCTGCAGGCCGGCAACCTCTACGACACCGAGGGGCTGATGGCGGGGATCGTGATGCTCAGCGCCCTGGGTCTCTCGGTGGCCTGGGCGCTGGGGCGGCTGGAGCGGTGGTTGCTGGCGTGGCGGTAACGGGATCCCTGCATTTGCCGTAGTCCTCGAACGCCCCCGGCATCGCCCGGCCCATCCGCTCCACGCCGCACAGATCGGCCCGCCATTCCGCGATCGTTACCTGCTGCGGCCGCTCGCGCCAGCGCAGGTCCAGCTTCGCCACGTCGCGGAACAGGTCGCGCACCGGATGCAGCCCCACGAACAGCCCCAGCAACGGCGTGCCCAGATTGTCCCGCTCGCGCAGCAGCGCCGCGTCGCGCGCCAGGATCGCGCCGTCCACCACGTTGCCCACCACCTCGGCGGAGGATTCCGCGAAGCGCACCCCGATCCCGGCCGTGTCCAGCAACGTGTTGTGCGCGATCAGGGAGCGCTGGCCCTTGTTCACGTAGATGCCGACATCGTTGCAGAAGGCCACAAGGTTGTCGCGGATCACGCCGGCCACCTGCTCCACGCCGAGTGCGCCAAGCTGGCGCTTCAGCGAATCCGGGAAGGTGGCGCCGCCGCCGATGGACAGACCGATGGTGGGCGAGCGTGGCCGCAGCAGCTTCCATTCGCACAGCACCACGTTGCGCTCTATCACGGTGCCCTCGCCTTCGCCCTTCATGAAGGCGCCATAGGTGGCAGGGCCCCGGTAGGCGCGCTGGAAATCGGCGATGAAGTTGCCGGCGATGCGCCAATGGCTCGCCGCCACAAGGTCGATGGGCGTCACCGGCTTTTGCGTGTCGCGAGCCACGCGGTTGGTCAGGGAATTGCCCTCGATCCGGCCGCGATCCGGAAAGCGGCCGCCCTCGCCGTTGATCTTGATATGGGCGTTGAAGTCTTCCATCCGGTTGTTGCGGATCACCGTGCCCGTGGCATCGCCCACCACGTGGAAGGCGTGCTCGCAGTCGCGGTGGTTTTCGCAAACGCCGCGCAGCGCCAGGTTCTCCACCACCCAGTGCGGGGCATTGATCTTGAAGGCGACCACGGCCCGGGATTCGATCGAAACGTCGCCCAGCCGCTCCGCCCGCAGCACAATGGGAGCCAAAGGCGTGCCGGGCCGGGACATGAACAGCCCGCGCCCGGCCACGCCATAGGTGCCCGGCAGAAGCTGGATCACCTGGCCCGGCGTGGCCGCGGCCAGCGCGGCTTCCAGTTGCTGCGTGTTGGTCACCAGCTTCACCATGCCGGCCGGCGCCACGCCGGAGCGGACAACGGAGGCCCCGGCCTGCGGCGGCAGCGCCGGCTCGCCGGCCCGCTCCAGCCGATCCATCGCTTCGAGAGTGCCAGCCACCTTGCCCGCGCCCATCACGAACAGCGCATGGTTGCCGGCGGCGCGCTGCTGCAGGTAGGGCGCCCATTCGCGCGGGGTGCGGCCGATCTCCATCAGGTACCAGCCCAACCCCCCGGCCGCCGCCCCGCCGGCGACGATCCCCAGCACCAGCAGCGCCAGCAGCCAGCCCCAGATGCGCGAACGCGGGCGCCGCACCGGGATCACCTGGCGGCGCTTCTGCGGCGGCTCGCCGCGGCGTTCCCGCTCCGCGCGCCGGAACATCCGGGGCGCCACCGTGCCCGCCGCCACATCGGCCAGGCTCGGCTCGCGCGGTGCCGGCGCGCCCGGCGGCGCGGGCGGATTGCGCGGCGGATCCCCGGGTGGCCCCCCTGGGGGCGGGCGGGCCATGCGGGCTAGCCTGCGCGCGGCAGGTTCATCCCCGCCAGCGCCTGCAGCATCGCCGCCGTTACCTCCTTCGTGGTGGCCTTGCCGCCGAGATCCGGCGTCAGCACCCCGGCGGCGCACACATGCTCGATCGCCGTCATCAGCACCGCGGCCCCCGCCCGCTCACCCAGGTGCTCCAGCATCATCGAGGCGGTCCAGAAGCTGGCCACCGGGTTGGCGATGCCCTTTCCGGTGATGTCGAAGGCGCTGCCGTGGATCGGCTCAAACATGGACGGGTAGCGCCGCTGCGGGTCCACATTGCCCGTCGGCGCGATGCCCAGCGAGCCCGCGAGGGCCGCGGCGAGGTCCGACAGGATGTCGGCGTGCAGGTTGGTGGCCACCACGGTGTCGATGCTCTGCGGCTTGCGCACCATGCGCATCGTCATCGCATCCACCAGCTCCTTGTCCCAGGTCACGTCCGGGTAGTCGGCGGCCACTTCCAGCGCGATCTCGTCCCACATCACCAGGCCGAAGCGCTGGGCGTTGGATTTGGTCACGATGGTGATGTGCTTGCGCGGCCGGGCGCGCGCGCAATCGAAGGCGAAGCGCATGATCCGCTCCACGCCGACGCGGGTGAAGATCGCCACCTCGGTCGCCACCTCCTCCGGCAGGCCCTTGTGCGCCCGCCCGCCATGGCCGGCGTATTCGCCCTCGGAGTTCTCGCGGATGATCAGCCAGTCGAGGTCGGCCGGCCCCACGTCGCGCAGCGGCGAGGTCACGCCCGGGAAGATCCTGGTCGGGCGCACATTGGCGTATTGGTCGAAGCCCTGGCAGATCGGCAGGCGCAGGCCCCAGAGCGAGATGTGGTCCGGCACGTCCTGCGCGCCGACCGCGCCGAAATAGATCGCATCCATGGCCTTGAGCTGCTGCAGCCCGTCCGCCGGCATGAACGCGCCGGTCGCCTTGTAGCGGTCCGAGCCCCAGTCGAGCCGTGAGACCTCCAGCCGGAAGTCGCCCATGCGGGCCGAAAGCGCCTCCAGCACCTCCAGCCCGGCCTCGATCACCTCCGGCCCGATGCCGTCTGCGGGGATGGACGCGATCCTGTGGGTGCGCATGGCGTTCCTCGAGTGGTTCGCCGCAGAGTGGCCCGGCGCGCCGGCCGGATCAATCGGGCCCGTACACCCGGCCCTAGTGC
>JBIKOJ010000026.1:0-35212 GCA_044358135.1 Acetobacteraceae bacterium
CCTCCGCATCCGGCAGATGCGTTGTCACCATCGCCCCATGCAGCGTCAGGAACACCCCCTGCACCGGCATGGCGGAGCGCAGGGTAGAGAGGATCACATGGGCAAAGTGCTCATAGGTCTCCTCCGGCACTGGCCCGGCCGGGGCGGTATTGGCATCCAGCGGATGGATCACGATCCAGCCGTGCTTGTCCGCCAGGTCCAGCACCGCGCCCCATTCGGTATTGGTGCCGCGGAACGCGGCGGGGATCTCGTCCCACCGCTTGTAGCCGCCGCTCGCCTTGAACCGGTCGAGATCGGCCGGCAGGGAGCAGAAGCTGTGGCTCTCATGCTTCATGCCGGCGGCAAACACGCGAAAGGCGGCCATGGCGTTTCCTCCTCCGTCTGCCGGAAGAGTAGCGCGGCGTCAGGTCATGTCCAGAACGGTCCCCACGCCCGCCGCCTCGGCCTTCGCCAGGATCGCGTGCGCCGCCGCCAGATCCTGTGCCGAGATCCCCAGCGACCGATACACCGTGATCTCAGCCGCGCTCCGCCGTCCCGTCTTGGCCCCCGCGATGATCTCCCCGATCTCCGCAATGTCGTGCCCGTCGCCGATCAGCCCGGCCTTGCGCGCCGCGATCACCTCGGCCGCCTGCGGCTCCAGGCTGGGCCGGTAGTCGGTCACGAAGCGCGTGCCGGCCACGATATCCGGTGTCATCTCCTGCATGAACGCCACGCTGGCCCCCACCGCGTTCACATGCTGGCCGGGGGAGAGCATGCCCAGCGACAGGAACGGCTCTTTCGCCGGCGTCGCCGTCACGATGATGTCGGCGCCCCGCACCGCCTCCGCCGCGCTGCCCGCGATTTCCACGCCGTTCTCATGCCCGAACGCTTCCAGCTTGGCCCGGTCCCGCCCCCAGGCGACAATGCGCTCGGTCGGATGCACCGCCCGCATCGCCGCGATATGGCTGTGCGCCTGCTCGCCGAGGCCCAGGATCGCCAGCACCTTGCTGTCTTTCCGCGCCAGCACCCGCGAGCCCACCGCCGTGGACGCCGCCGTGCGGATCGCCGTCAGCACCGCGGCATCCATGCACAGCACCGGCAGCCCGGTTTCGCCGTCGAACAGCAGGAACAGCCCGGAATGGCTGGACCGCCCGTATTTCGGGTTCTCCGGATACAGGCTCAGCACCTTCACCCCATGCCCCGCCGGCGTGCCCAAATGCCCGCCCATGATGCCCATGTGGTTGGCACCGGGAAGCTTCACCATCGACCGCAGCGGCATCTCCACATTGCCGCGCGAAACCTCCACCATCGCCGCCGCGATCGGCTCGATCAGGTCGGCCACGCCGACCAGCTGCGCCACCTGTGCGCCTGAGAGAATTCGCATCAGTTCTTCTCCGTCTCCAGCCGCCGCCGCGCCTCGATCATCCGCGCCTCGTCCTCGGGCGAAACCTTCGGCGCCTCCAGGTCCAGCTTTTCCAACGCATCGATCATCGCCGAGACCACCACCAGCCGCGCGAACCACTTGCTGTCGGCCGGGACCACGAACCAGGGCGCCTCCGGCGAGGCGGTGGCGGCGACCGCCGCCTCATAGGCCTCCATGTAGGCATCCCAGTGCCCGCGCTCCGTCACGTCCTCGGGCCGGAACTTCCAGTGCTTGGCGGGGTTGTCGATGCGGTCCAGGAAGCGCTGCTTCTGTTCCTCGCGCGAGATGTTCAGGAAGAACTTCAGCACCACCGTGCCCTGCCGCGCCAGGTAGCTTTCCCACCCCGCGATGTCGCGCAGCCGGTCGCGCCACACATGCTTGCCGCGCAGCGCATCGGGCAGGTTCTGCCGCTCCAGCAACTCCGGGTGCACGCGGGCGACCAGCACCTCCTCGTAATGGCTGCGGTTGAAGATGCCGATATGCCCGCGCCGCGGCAGCTCGCGCTGCACCCGCCACAGGAAATCATGCGCCAGCTCGTCCGAACTCGGCGCCTTGAAGGAATGCACCTGCACGCCCTGCGGGTTCACGCCAGACATCACGTGCTTGATCGTGCCGTCCTTGCCCGCCGCATCCATCGCCTGGAACACGCACAGCAAAGACCAGCGCGCATCGGCGTAGAGCAGCGTCTGCAACTCGGCCAGCCGTGCCACGCCGACTTCCAGCAGTGCCTCCGCCTCCGCCTCGCGCACCACCTTCGGCGCGGTGTCGCCGGGGTCGTGGTCGCGCAGGCGGAACCCCTTGCCGTCGGTCAGCCGCGTGCGTTCCAGCAGCTTCTTGATCTGCTTGCCGTTCATGCCGTGCCCTTCCGCTTCAGGTGCTGCCACGCCCACAGCAACGCGAACACCTGCATCGCCATCGACAGCAGCATGGCCCAGAAATACCCCGCCGGGTCCCACCCGCCCGAGGCCGTGCGTGGCCACAGATCCAGGATCCAGCCGATCAAGGACTGCATCAGGAACGCCCCGCCCAGCACCACCGTGTTGATCACGGTGGAAACCCGGCCCATCTGCTCCACCGGAAAGAACTGCGCGATCACAGCATAGCCGGGCGGCCCCGCCGCGGCGATCAGCGCCAGCAGCGACCACAGCACCGTGACGGTGATGAAATCCCGCGGCCCGAACACGAAGCCCAGCTGGATCAGCAGCATCACCACGGCCGCCGCCGCCGGCACCAGCATCGGCGGATAGCCGCGCTTCTGCACCCGGCTGGTCAGCTGCCCCATCACCAGCCCGCCGGTCATCATCCCGATGGCGTAGCAGAACAACGTCGCCGCCCGCGCATGCCCGTCCAGCCCCGCCACGTCGCGCAGCCAGGGGCCGGCCCACAGCCCGTGATAGGTGAAGGTGAAGATGGACATCAGCGCGATCAGCGGCGTCAGCCGCCAGAAGATGCCGCTGGTGCCGATCGCCACCACCACGCCCCATTCCGCCCGCCAACCCCGGCTGGGCTGGCCCGGCTTGTCCTCCACCGAGGTGAAGATCCACACGGAAACGGCCAGCGTGATCGCCACCAGGATCCAGAACGCCCCGCGCCAGCCGATATGCGGCAGCAATGCCTCCACCGGCGCGGTGGCAAGCAGGCTGCCCGATGCGGCGATGAACATGGCAATGCCCGTCACCCCCGCCACCTCGGCGCGGGCGAAGAACTGGCTGTTGGCCTTCAGCACCGCCATCAGCCCGCCGGCGATGCCCACCCCGATCATGGCGCGGGCGATCATGAAGCCGATGATCCCGTCGGACACCGCGAACAGCGCGCAGCCCGCCGCCGCCAGCAGCCCCATCCAGGTCTGCACCCGGCGCGGGCCATGCACATCCAGCAGCACGCCCATCGGCAGCTGCCAGAGGCAATAGGCGAGGAACAGCACGGAGGCGAGCAGGCCAAGCTGGCTGGCAGTCAGCCCATACTCCACCGCCAGCACCGGCCCGATCACCGCCATCACGCCACGGGCGGCCTGGTTGACCCAGTTCAACCCCGCCAGCGGCAGGGTGACGCCAACGAAGGTGCGAAGCACTATCCCTGACGCTTCACGGCAAGAGCGGCCGGCGCCTGGCAGGTGGGCATCATCTCGATGCGGTTGATGTTCACGTGCGCCGGCAGGTTCACCACCCAGGAAACCGCCTCGGCGACATCGTCCGGCGTCAGCGGCGTGGTGCCCTGGTACACCGCAGCGGCCCGGGCCGGGTCGCCGAAGCGCACCGTGCTGAACTCGCTGCCGCCGACCAGCCCCGGCTCGATATCCGTGACGCGCACACCGGTGCCCACCAGGTCCGCCTTCAGGTTCAGGCTGAACTGGGTCACGAAGGCCTTGCTCGCGCCATACACATGCCCGCCGGGATACGGATAGATGCCCGCGGTGCTGCCGAGGTTGATCACGTGCCCGGTGTTGCGCGCCACCATGCCGGGCAGCAGCGCGCGCGTCATGTGCAGCACGCCGGTCACGTTCGTGGCCACCATCGTGTCCCAATCGGTGGGCTTGGCCTCCCAGGCGGGCGACAGGCCGAGCGCGAGGCCGGCATTGTTCACCAGCACATCCACCTCCTGCCAGCCGGCCGGCAGCGAGCCGGGCAGGGCGGCGACGGCGGCGCTGTCCGTCACGTCCAGCGGGAAGGGCAGCAAGTTGGGGCCGAGCTCTTTGGCAAGCTCGGCCAGGCGGTCGGCGCGGCGCGCGGCGGCGATCACGCGGTGGCCCTGCTGCACCAGGCGGCGGGCGATGGCGGCGCCGAACCCGGCGGAGGCGCCGGTGACGAAGACAGTGAGGGGCACGGGTGGAATTCCTCCGGAGTGGTCGGAAGAAGCTAGACCGGGGCGCGAGGCGCCGGAAGGGACGTTGCCGCCATCCGCGGCGAAGCAGCCCCGCTATCGCCGCGCCGGCGCCGGCATGGGGGCCGGGTAGTCGACCATCTCATAGGCGTCGATGCTGATGCGCACCGGCCCCGACGCCTGGGCCAGCACCTCCAGGGCGAGGTGGCCATCGCCATCCGTCCAGCGCAGCGTCCCTTCGCTGGCGTGGAAGCCGCGGCCATAGCCGGGCCAGTCCGGCGTGAGGATGAGCGTGAAGCCCTGCGCCTCCACGAAGATGCGGCGAATGCCGACACCCAGGCGCCGGTCATCCTCCTCATGCGGGCGGGCGATGCGCGGTATGTCGTGCCGTGAGCGCAGCCGCAGGTCGCGCACCGGGGCCATCAGGCGGAAACGGTGGCGCTCGCCATCGCGCCCGGCCGGCCAGATCGCCTCGCCGTCGGCCACCAGGTGCAGGGCGGCATCGCCGCGCCGCGCGCTGCGGTTGGTGTTGCTGGCGCGGGTCACAACGGCCAGGCCCGGCTGCGGCGTTTCGTGCAGCCAGCTGCTCCAGTCGCGGGAGAGCTGGGAGAGGAAGTGGGGCACGCCGGTTTCGGCATGCCATTCCTGCACGCGGCCGAGGGTGGCATTGCTGATCAGCATCAGCCCATCGGGCGCGAGGCGCCCCAGCAGCAACGCGCCGCGCAGGTCCCACTCTTCGGGGCTGTTGCCGTGGAGGTCGACAACAATGAGGTCGAACACCTCCTCGCACTCGGCCAGCCATTCCTCGGCCGGCGCCTGCACCACAGTCACTTCGAGAGCGGCAAGGTTCTGCGCCGCGCCGCGGTCGTGCCGGTCGAGCGTGATGACGCGGCATCCGGCCTGGGCCAGCACGGTGGTGAGGTGGCCGCGCGAGGTGCCGAGTTCCAGCACGCGGCAGCCGGCGAAATCGCGGGCGTAGCCCTCGATCAGGCGGGCCATGGCATCGGACATCGACCAGCCGGGAATGCCCCATTGGGTGCGCGCGCCGAGCCAGGCGGTGCGGGCGGCGGCATCGGGCCGGCGGTCCAGCGCCAGGACCTCGCCGCTGCGCGCCAGGGCGGTGAAATGCGGGTTGATGGCGCGGAAGGCGTGGCCGAAATGGTAGCCCCAGCCGCGGCCGATATCGCCGTGCAGCCCATGGTCCAGGGCCGGCTCGAAGGCGCGGGCGAAGGGGAATTCGTAGAGCGGGATCGGCAGGGCGGCGAGGCGCTGGAAGGCCGTGGCGATCACGCCCTGTTCCGACATGGCGCTGGTGCCGTCATGCGGAGCGGCGAGGGGTTCGGCCTCCAGCACCTGGAGAACCTCCGCCATATAGGTCTGGCCCGGCGGCAGGGAGACCAGGCCGGAATACAGGCGCAGCTCGGTGTCGATGAACCGGTCGTAGCCGCCATAGAGCTGGGCCATCGGCCAGCGGTCGTCCTGGGTGACGCGCAGCACATCGCGGCCCTCACGCCAATCGTCGAACCACTCGGGCGGGCGGGTGACCACCATGTCGCCGTCAAGGATCCATTCGGGCGCATTCGGCCGCACGCGCTCGGGGAACCATTTCCACCAATAGCCGAAGCGCGAGGGCTGGCAGCCGGCTTCGGCGAGAACGGCGGCAAGCGGTTCATTGTCCTCGGGGCTGACGGGCCACCACTTCACCGGCTGGGTCGCCCATTCGAGGATCCAGCGCACGCGCGCCGCGTCGATGCCGTTGGTGCACAGGCAGTAGTCGACGCTGTCGCCGAACAGCCGTGTCGCCTGGCCGATCGCCGCGCGCGTCACCACATCGTCGCGACCGTCGCCCTTGACCCAGCGGATGACCGGGCGGGTGCCAAGGGCGAACCGCCGCGCGGCCGTGAGCGTGGCCTGCTGGTCGTCCTCCAGGGCGAGTTGGGCCGCGCGGCTGCGGGCCGTCCCTGCCTCTCCCATAGTGCGTGCCTTCTTCCTGCTGTGCCCGATGGCATGCCTTGCATGGAGGCATATCGTGGACAGCTAGCATCCCGGAAGGAATGTCGGCGAGTCCGATTCAGTAACTGCTGTGTTTCTTACGCTTTTATGACGGTCGGATTGCCGGCCTCGGTCACGAAAGCCCCCTTGTCCGTCCGGGATGCCCCGGGGCGGGATACCTGGTCCAGGCCGCGGAACGTGGCGAGCAGGCGCTGTTCGGTGGCTTCGTGCAGCGTGTAGCCGCGGCGGTTGTTGAAGAAGGCGATATGCGGGTTGCGGGCGAACATGCGCCCGGTGGAGCCGATCACCTCGGAGCCGTCGCCGTTCGATGAGATCGAGGTGGCCACGAACTCGCTGGCCACGGCCGGGCTCTTCGGGTCGTCCGGGTGGAGGTGGACGGTGCCGGCCCAGGCCTGGTGCACGTCCCCGGTGAGGATGGCGACATTCTTCACCCCGGCATCGTGGATATGGCGGGTAAGGCGGTCGCGCGCCTTCGGGTAGGCGTCCCACTTGTCCATCGAGATGCCGAGGCGCTCCGTGCCGATATCCCGGCGCATCACCGGCACCTGCTGGGCGAGCACCTTCCAGGTGGCATCCGTGCGGGCGAGGCGGTCGTGCAGCCAGGCTTCCTGGGCGGCGCCCAGCATGTGCTGCTCCGGCCGGTCCACCTCGGCGCACGGGGCGCCGTTGATGTCGCCGCAGGGCTGGTTGTCGCGGTAGCCGCGCGTGTCCAGCACCGCGATCTCGGCCAGGCGGCCCCAGCGCAGGGCGCGCCAGGCGGTGATCTCCGGCCCGCGCGGCATCTGGGCGCGGCGAACCGGCATCGCCTCATACCAGGCCTGGAAGGCGATCGCCTTGCGCAGGGCAAAGATCTCCGGCGGCACGGCGATGGGGAAGCGGGCGGAGCCGTCCTCCTCCGAGTGGATGCCGGCCCAGTTGTTGTCCACCTCATGGTCGTCGAACGACATCAGGAACGGATGGGCGGCGTGGGCGGCCTGCAGGTCGGCATCGGAACGATACAGCGCGTAGCGGTTGCGGTAGTCGTCGATGGTGTAGATCTCTTCGGAATTGTGCTGGCGCACCGCGGGGGCGCCGCCCGGGGCGTTGGCGCGGGCACGGTACTCGTAGATGTAGTCGCCGTAATGGGCGACGAAATCGACCTGCGCCTCCTCCGCCACGTGGCGCCAGGCGGTGAAGAAGCCGTGCTCCCAATGCTGGCAGCCGGCGGAGATGAAGCGCATGGCCGTCGGCATGGCATCGGCGGCCGGGGCGGTGCGGGTGCGGCCGATCGGGCTCGCCTCCCGCCCGGCGCGGAAGCGGTAGTGGTAGGGGCGGCCCGGCTGCAGGCCCGCGACCTCCACATGCACGCTGTGGCCCAGCTCCGGGCGGGCGAGGGCGGTGCCCTTCTGCACGATCTGGCGCATCGCCGGGTCGGCGGCGATCTCCCAGCCCACTTCCACCGCCACGCGCGGCATGCCGCCGCCGGCGAGCGGATCGGGGCAGAGCCGGGTCCAGAGCACCATGCCATCCGGCGTGGGGTCGCCAGATGCCACGCCCATGGCGAAGGGATAGGCGCGGAACACCGGCTGCGCGATCGCCTGGCGGATCGGCGGCGCGAGCGCCCCCAGCGCCGCCATCGCGGTGGCACCGCGCAGCAGGCCGCGGCGGGAGAGGTCGAGGATGTGGCGGCCGGTGGAGTTCATGGCGGCATTATGCCATGGCGGGGGCGGGGGTGGATGATGGTTTCGTGAAGGGAAGCAAGCGGTTCTTTTTTGAAAAAAAAGAACCAAAAAACTTTTATTCCCTTGCGCCGGGGATAAACCACGGCCCAATTATAAAAGTCTTTTTGCTTCTTTTTCTTCAGAAAAAGAAGACCCTTGCTTCACTCCGGCAACCTGAACCGCACGGAAACCGGGCAATGGTCCGAAAGCCGCCGGCGCCATTCCTGCCCCTGCTCCCGATACACCATCACCCTAAGACTATTCGCCTGCATCCACCCCCGCGCCGCACCGCCGGCAATGATGTGGTCGATGAACCCACCCCCGCCCCAGCACGGCGACGACCGGCCTTCGGTGGCACGCGCCAGCGGTCCGGTGCTCTGCAACCCCGCCCAGAACCCGCCGCCGCGCTCGTTGCGCCCATCCAGCCAGCGGTTGAAGTCACCCATCAGCACAAAGGGCACCCCCTCGCGCCGCCGTTCGGCGATCCAGCCCTGCAAGGCGGCGAGCTGGAGGGAGAGCTGTTCGCATTGCGGGCGGGCGGTGCGGTCCAGCCGGTCTTCCTTGCAGCCGGACTTGAGATGCACGTTGAGCAGGCGCAGCCGCCCGCCAGGCGTCTCCACCGTGATATCCGCCCCGGCCCGCAGCGGGTTCGGGGCACCGGGGGTCACGTTGAGGGACGCAAGGTCGGCGTTGGCGGCGAACCGCACGCCCAGGCGCACCGCGAAGCCCACCCGCTGCACCATGCGGTCGCGGGTGAAATGCAGCGTGTAGCGGGCGGGCGGGAACACCAGGGCAGCGGCGTCCGGCCCGTCCACCTCCTGCAAGGCCACCACGTCGGCGGCCAGTTCGTCGGCATAGCGACGCAACAGCGCATGCGACTCCGCGCCTTTGGGCCGCACATCCGGCGGCAGCGCCCGGTCCCCGGCGGGCCGCAACGTCAGCCATTCCAGGTTCCAGGTGGCAAGCTTCAGCTCCGCCGCGCTGGCAGGGGCGGAGAGGAGCAGCAGAAGAAGAACGAGCGTGCGCATGGCCCCAAGGTGGCCGCGACACGGCCGGATTGCCAGCCCGCCCGTGGCCGCAGGGCCGCCCGGCGCCGGGGACTTATCAGAGCACGGGAACCGATGGCATAGTAGGGGACGGACCGGTACAAAGCCGGCCGGCCTGTCCGCCGGGGGACCGGGGCATGCGGGGCGGAATCCGCGCGCGCCGGCAAAGGATGGCACGATATCCGCGCCCCGGAAGGGGCGACGTCCAGGGGAGTATCCGCGTCTTGCAGCCCACCGACATCAGCAACCCTGACTATTTCCACAAGGTCGTGGACTGCCAGTGGGCCTGTCCGGCCCACACGCCGGTGCCCGAATACATCCGCCTCATCGCGGCCGGGCGCTACGACGACGCCTACATGATCAACTGGAAATCCAACGTCTTCCCGGGCGTGCTCGGCCGCACCTGCGACCGCCCGTGCGAGCCCGCCTGCCGCCGTGGCCGCGTCGAGGAAGAGCCGGTCGCCATCTGCCGCCTCAAGCGCGTCGCCGCCGACTACAAGTCCGACGCGATCCTGGAACGCGTCCGCCTCGGCCGCGCCCCCAGCAACGGCAAGCGCATCGCCTGCGTCGGCGCCGGCCCCGCCAGCCTCACCGTGGCGCGCGACCTCGCCCCCTCCGGCTACGAAGTGGTCGTGTACGACAGCGCACCGAAGGGCGGCGGCTTCATCCGCAGCCAGATCCCGGCCTTCCGCCTGCCGGAGCGGGTGATCGACGAGGAAATCTCCTTCATCACCGAACTCGGCATCGAAACCCGCTACAACACCTGGGTCCCCAGCCTGAAGGGCCTGCTGGACGAGGGCTACGACGCGGTCTTCGTCGGCTCCGGCGCCCCCCGCGGGCGAGACCTCGATGTCCCCGGCCGCCAGGAAGCCGCCGCCAACATCCATATCGGCATCGACTGGCTGAGCAGCGTCTCGTTCGGCCACATCAAGACCATCGGCAAGCGCGTGATCGTGCTCGGCGGCGGCAACACCGCCATGGATTGCTGCCGCTCCGCCCGCCGCCTCGGCGGCGAGGAAGTCAAGGTCGTGGTCCGCTCCGGCTTCGAGGAAATGAAGGCGTCTCCCTGGGAGAAGGAGGACGCGATGAACGAGGACATCCCCATCCTCAACTTCATGGTCCCCAAGAGCGTCGTGCACGACAACGGCAAGCTCACCGGCATGACCTTCGAGAAGGTGAAGGCCGTCTACGACGAGAAGGGCCGCCGCAACCTGGTCCCCACCGGCGAGCCGGACGAACTCATCCCCTGCGACGACGTGCTGGTGGCCATCGGCCAGGAGAATTCCTTCCCCTGGATCGAGCGCGACATCGGCATCGAGTTCGACCGCTGGGGCCTGGCCAAGGTGGACGAGACCACCTTCCAGTCCACCAACCCGCGCGTCTTCTTCGGCGGCGATTCGGCCTTCGGGCCCAAGAACATCATCTGGGCCGTCGCCCACGGCCACCAGGCCGCCATCAGCATCGACAAGTTCTGCCAGGGGCAAGACCTGCGCGACCGCCCGGCGCCCGATACCACGCTGGTGTCCCAGAAGATGGGCATCCACGAGTGGAGCTACGACAACGATATCCGCATCGACCTGCGCTACAAGGTCCCGCACCTCGAGAAGTCCAAGGCGCTCTCCTCCATCAAGGACGAGGTCGAGCTGGGCTTCGACGTGGAGCTGGCCTTCAAGGAAGCCCAGCGCTGCCTGAACTGCGACGTGCAGACAGTGTTCGAACCGAAGCTCTGCATCGAATGCGACGCCTGCGTGGATATCTGCCCGGTGGACAGCATCACCTTCACCGAGAACGGCGAAGAGGCAGATCTGCGCACGCGCCTCACCGCCCCGGCGCTAGACCTCACGCAAGACATCTACATCGCCGACGGCCTGAAAACCGGCCGCATCATGGCCAAGGACGAGGATGTCTGCCTGCACTGCGGCATGTGCGCCGAGCGCTGCCCCACCGGCGCGTGGGACATGCAGCGCTTCCTGTTCGACATGGCGCAGGTAACCCCGATCGCAACCGTCGCGAAGGAAGGAGTGGCGGCATGAGCCCGCAGGATGCAGCCCAACCCCTGATGGGCAGCACCGTGCCGCCGATCCAGGCGGTGAACGACTTCGTGGTGAAGTTCGCCAACGTGAACGGCTCCGGTTCGGCCTCCGCCAACCAGCTCTTCGCCAAGGCCATCCTGCGCATGGGCATCCCCGTCACCCCGCGCAACATCTTCCCCAGCAACATCCAGGGCCTGCCCACCTGGTACGAGATGCGCATCTCGGATAAGGGCCACATGGGCGCGCGCGAAGGCGTGGACCTGATGGTGGCGATGAACCCGCAAACCTGGGACGAGGACGTGAAGTCCATCCGCCCCGGCGGCTACCTGTTCTACGACAACACCAAGCCGCTGCCGGCGAGCAAGTTCCGGCCCGACATCACCGTGGTCGGCATGCCGCTCACCAGCTTCACCAACGCCGCCTACGCGGTGCCGCGCGAGCGCCAGCTGTTCAAGAACATCATCTACGTCGGCGCGCTCTCGGCCCTGATCAACATCGACCCCAAGGTGATCGAGAACCTCCTGAGCGAGCAGTTCAAGGGGCGCGACAAGCTGATCGCCGCCAACCACAAGGCGCTGCACATGGGCCGCGACTACGCGCTGGCCCACCTGCCGTGCCCGTTGGGCCTGCAGCTTGAAACCAGCGACAAGGTCGGCGACCGCATCTTCATCGACGGCAACGCCGCCGCCGCCCTCGGCGCGGTCTATGGCGGCGCCACGGTCTGCGCCTGGTATCCCATCACGCCGTCTTCCTCCCTCGCCGAAGCCTTCACCCGCTACTGCGAGCGCTTCCGCAAAGACAAGGAAACCGGCAAGAAGCGCTACGCCATCGTCCAGGCGGAAGATGAGCTGGCCTCCATCGGCATGGTCATCGGCGCCGGCTGGAACGGCGCCCGCGCCTTCACCGCCACCTCCGGTCCCGGCATCAGCCTGATGAGCGAGTTCATCGGCCTGTCCTACTTCGCCGAGATCCCCGCCGTGATCTTCGATGTCCAGCGCAGCGGCCCCAGCACCGGCATGCCCACGCGCACGCAGCAATCGGACATCCGGATCTGCGCCTATGCCAGCCACGGCGACACCAAGCACCCGCTGCTGCTGCCGGAAGACCCGAACGAGTGCTTCCAGTTCGGCGCCCTCTCCATGGACCTGGCCGACCGCCTGCAAACCACGATCTTCGTCGTGCTCGACCTCGAGATCGGCATGAACGAGCGCCTCACCGCGCCGCTCACGTGGGACGACACCCGCAAGCTGGACCGCGGCAAGGTGATGACCGCCGAAGAACTCCAGGCCGGCCGCGTCTTCGGCCGCTACCTCGATGTCGATGGCGATGCCATCCCCTACCGCACCTATCCCGGCACCCACCCCAGCAAGGGCGGCTACTTCACCCGCGGCACCTCGCGCGACGAATACGCCCGCTACACCGAGGCCGGCGACGCCTACCAGCGCAACATGGAGCGCCTGCTGAGGAAGTGGGACACCGCCAAGGGCCTGATGCCCAAGGCCATCCGCACCGATGCCGCCGCCCCCACCAAGCTCGGCGTCATCTACTACGGCTCCACCAGCCCCGCGATTCCCGAGGCGCTGGAGCTGATCGCCGAGCAGACCGGCGCCAGCCTCAACCAGCTCCGCCTGCGCGCCTTCCCGTTCGGCCCCGAAGTGGAAGCCTTCGTCGAAGAGCACGACACCATCTACGTGGTGGAGCAAAACCGCGATGCGCAGATGCGGATGCTCCTGATCAACGAGCTGGAATGCAACCCGAAGAAGCTGGTGCGCGTGCTGCACTACGATGGCGCGCCGATCACTGCCGAGTTCATCGCCCGCGGCATCGCCGCGCACCTCAATCCCGTTCGGGAGGCCGCCGAATGACCTACCTTCCCAAGCCGAAGCTCGCCCATCCCGAGCTGCAGAAGAACGACCTCGGCTTCACGCGGCGCGACTACGAAGGCTCCATCTCCACCCTCTGCGCCGGCTGCGGTCATGATTCGATCTCGGCCGCCATCATCCGCGCCTGCTACGAACTCAGCCTGCCGCCGCACCGCATCGCCAAGCTCTCCGGCATCGGCTGCTCGTCCAAAACGCCCACCTACTTCCTGGGCAACTCGCACGGCTTCAACTCCGTGCACGGCCGCATGCCCTCCGTGCTCACCGGCGCCAACCTCGCCAACCGGGAGCTGATCTACCTCGGCGTCTCCGGCGACGGCGACAGCGCCTCCATCGGCTTCGGCCAGTTCAGCCACTCCATCCGGCGCGGCGTGAACATGACCTATATCGTGGAGAACAACGGCGTGTACGGCCTCACCAAGGGCCAGTTCTCCGCCACCGCCGACCGCGGCGCCAAGAACAAGCGCGGCGTGGAAAACATGGACGAAGCCATCGACATGGTCGGCATCGCCATCCAGCTCGGCGCCACCTACGTCGCCCGCAGCTTCTCCGGCGACAAGAACCAGCTCGTCCCCCTCATCAAGGGCGCGCTGCAGCACCAGGGCGCGGCCTTCATCGACACCATCTCGCCCTGCGTCATGTTCAACAACCACGACGGCAGCACCAAAAGCTACGACTACGTCCGCGAGCACAACGAAGCCGTGAACTTCATGGATGTCGTCACCGGCCGCAACGAAATCACCGTGGACTACGAACCCGGCACCACCGAAATCGTCCGCCAGCACAATGGCGGCCTGCTCAAGCTGCGCAAGCTGGCCAACGACTACGACGTGACGGACCGCGTGGCCGCCATGAACTTCCTCGAAACCCGCAAGGCCCGCGGCGAAATCGTCACCGGCCTGCTCTACGTGGATCCCGAGGCAGACGACCTGCACGGCTTCCTGGAAACATCAGACAAGCCGTTCAACAGCATGTCGGACGCGGAACTGGTCCCCGGTTCGGCGGCGCTGGAGAAGCTGAACGCTTCGCTCAGGTAAGCAAGGTCTTCTTTTTTCTGAAGAAAAAAGAAGCAAAAAAGACTTCACTCGTTTGATGCGGCACCGCCTCGATCCTCAGGGTCGGGGCGGTTGTTTTTGGGGCACACGACAGTGCATCCCCACCCAGAGTTGGGTGGAACGCGAAGCGGTTCCGCCATAAAATATCACCGCTGTTCGACAATCCCGTCATTGCGAACGAAGTGAAGCAATCCATCCCTCCACTCCAACCGCGTTCTGATCATCTGCACAGGGCCCAAACGAATAAAGTCTTTTTTGCTTCTTTCTTCTTCAGAAAAAAGAAGACTCTTCCCTCACCGCAGCCCCCACCACCCGGCTCGGATCACCCCCTACTCACAGCATTTTTTTTCGTACGTACGTAATTTTTTTCCTATCTCACCGGTATGACATGTGCTGGAATTCCCGGTGATGCCACTTCACCCTGCCGCTCCGGCCGAAGCCGACTCCCTGCGCCCCCTGGCGCGGGCGATCACGCACGCCCGGATTCCGGCCGCCCTGAAGCTCCTCCTGCTGGCCCTGCTCGCCGCCCTTTCGGGGGCGAGCTTCACGCGCCGCCGCCCGCGCAAGGACTGGTATCACTCCCCCGAACTCGACGCCGCCGAACACCCGGACTCCCTCTGGGACGATCGCGCCCTGCGCAAGATCCGCCGCCAGCGCGCCTGGATCGGCTACATCCTGCGCTGCGCCCCCGCCGAGGGCATGTCGCTGTCCGGCCAACGCGCGCCCGTACCCTGCCCGCCGGTCACCGCCCGCGCGCCGCCCTAGCCGGCCCACGCCCATAATCACCCCGAATCCGTCGCAAAAACCCCGCGTCCCGCGGCGATGACTCGTGGGTCAGCCCACGGGGATGGCGGCTTCGCTGAGCACAATGAGCACGCGCGACGTCCCATCCAGCATCGCCCGGGAAGCAAAGGCCCCCGCAAGCCCGGTGGCGGCAGAGGCCGTGGTCGCCGGCCCGCCCGCCTCCATCAACGCAACCGGCGCCTCCAGCAGTGCCTGTTCGGAGACTGAAAGCGGGATCACCTGGTACCGCCGCAGCACCGCCAACGCCGGCCCGCTCGCCTCCCCGCACGAAAGCATGCCCGCCTCCGTCTCCAGCGAACCCGCAATCCGCACCACCCGGTCGGCGGCAAGGGCAGCGGCCACGCAGGGCGCATTCTCCGGCTCCACCACCACCATCGCCGCCGGCGCGGCCAGCCAACCGGCCAACCCTTCAACCATGGCCGCCGCCAGACCACCCACGCCGGCATGAATGAACAGGTGGGTCGGCGGCAGATACCCCGCCGCCGCAGCCTGTGCCCGGATCTCCTCGGCAATCACGCCATACCCGGCCATCACATCCGCCACCACGGGGTCATCCGGATCCATCGCCGTATCCGGCAACAGCAACCCACCCCCGGCCCGCGCGAAGGCGGCCGCTTCGTCCACCGATTCGTCGTAGGTGCCATCCACCCGCGTGATCGCCGCCCCCTGCTCCCGCAGCCGCCGCTCCCGGCTCTCGGGCACGGTGGTATGCAGAAACACCCGGCAGGGCGCGCCGGCCAACCGGGCCGCCATGGCTACCGCCAACCCATGGTTCCCCGCACTGGCACACACCAGCGCCGGCTGCCCGGCAGGCCGCGCGGCCACCAGCCCCGGCACATCCAGCCCCGTCACCCGCGCCAGGGCGCGCAACCCGGCATAGGTGCCACCAAGCGACTTGAAGCTGCCCAGCAGCCGCTGCCCCTCATCCTTGGCCAACACCTGCGCCACGCCAAGCCGCGCGGCCAGTGCCGGCAGGTCCAGCAGCGGGGTAGGGCCATACCCCGGCGCAAGCGCCTGGAGCTGTGCGGCAATCTCGGCGGCGGTCGGGGCAGGGGAGGGGGCGTTCGATTCCATGCCCGCAGTATGCCGCGCCTAGCCCCGCTTGGTGAGGTCCAACGGAATCAGCCCCATCTCCAGGCTGCGGGCAATGCGGCGGGCCTTCTCCAGCAGGTACTCCGCCCCGGCCTCGCTGAAATGCGCCCGGGCCGTGCGCTCGAAGATCGCCAGCCAGCGCGCGAAATGCGCGCTCGTCAGCGCCAGGTGGGCATGCGCCTGCATCGGCCGCCCATGATACTCGCCGGTCAACAGCGCCACGGAGGTCCAGAAGGTGGTGATGGTGGCGATGTGGCGTTCCCAGTCCACCACGCCGGCAAAGGCGGGCGCCAGCACCTCGTCCTGCCGGGCGGTGCCGTAGAAGTCGCGCAGGAAGGCCTCGATCCCCGGCCGGTCGAGCCCAGTCTGCGCCATCACCGCCCGGGTGATCGCGGCGCGGCGTTCGGGGTCGGGTTCCAGCAGGGCGGTGGCACTCATGGCAGCAGCCTAGGGTGCTCAAATTGGCTTCACCAATACCAATATAGCGCGGCTGCTCCGTTCCCAGTTGCGTGATGCGGGCACTGCGTGGTTGCGCCGGGCGCCGTTCCGGGCGAGCAGGGGGCATGGCTATTGGCTTCTGGATCGCGTTGGCGTTCGGCGCAGTGCCCTTGCCGGCGGCGGCCCAGGCGCCCGCATCAACGCCGGCGGCCGGGCGCACCTTCCTCTACCAAGGGGAGGCCACCAGCATCCTCGGCCGCCAGGTGCTCGGCCCCGATGGCGGGGTGGTGGGCCGGATCGTCGATGTGCTGGTGGGCGATGGCGGCCTGCCACGCGCCGCGGTGATCGATTTCGGCGGCTTCCTCGGCGTGGGCAACCGCCGCGTGGCCGTCACCTGGAGTTCGCTGACCTTCAGCCTCGGCACCCGCACGATCGCGCTGGACATGACGGCGGACCAAATCCGCGCCATCCCGCAATTCCGCCAGCCAGACAAGCCGGCCGACCCGCCGGTCTCCGTGGCTATTCCGCCCGATTCCAAGGCCCCGCGCGCAGCGGAGGATTGACCGGGATGCCTGGCGAGCGGATGCCGGCGCGATTGCGCGCGCTGGACTGGTTCAATTTCCTGGTGGCCAACGTGCAGACGGGCTTCGGCGCCTTCGTCGCCGTGCACCTCACGGCGGCGGCCTGGACCCAGGGCCAGATCGGCCTGGCGCTCTCGGTCGGCACCATGGCCGCCATCGCCAGCCAGGTGCCTGCGGGCGCCCTGGTGGATGCGATCCGCAGCAAGCGTCTCGCCGCCCTGGTGGCCTGCGTGGCGATCGCCGCCAGCGCTCTGCTGATCGGCGCCTGGCCGGTGGAGCTTTCGGTCTGGACCGCCAAGGCACTGCACGGCTTCGCCAGTTCCATGCTGATGCCGGCGATCGCGGCAATCAGCCTGGTACTGGTGGGCCATGCCGCGTTGGGCGAGCGGCTCGGCCGCAACGCCCGCTATGCCGCCATCGGCAGCGCGGTGGCCGCGGCCGTGATGGGCGTGTGCGGCACCTATGTATCTGAAGCGGCGGTGTTCTACCTCACCGCGGCGCTGATGGTCCCGGCGTTGCTGGTGCTGCGCGCGATCGACCTGCCGGCACTGGCACCGGTGCCGGTCGCCGAACAGGGGGGCGCGATGGCCGGCGCCCTGCGGCTGCTGGCAGACCGCCGGCTGCAGGGCTTCGCGCTGGCGGTGGCGCTGTTCCACCTCGCCAATGCGGCGCAACTCCCGCTGATTGCCAGCGAGGCAACGGCGCAGACCGGAAGCTATGCCAGCCTGGTGGTGGCGGCCTGCATCGTGCTGCCGCAGGTGCTGGTGGCCTGGCTGGCGCCGGCGGTGGGGCGCTGGGCGCAGCGCATCGGGCGGCGGCCGGTGCTGGCGGTGACCTTCCTGGCGGTGCCGCTGCGCGCGGCGCTGCTGGCGATGTCGGATTCGCCCACCATGCTGATCCTGGTGCAGGCGCTGGACGGCGTGAGTGCGGCCGGATTCGGCGTGCTGGTGCCGCTGGTGGCCGCAGACCTCACGCGCGGCACCGGCCGGTTCAACCTGTGCCTCGGCCTGTTCGGGTTGATGTCGGCAGTGGGGGCCACGCTGAGCACGGCGCTGGGCGGCGTGGTGGCCGATGCCGCGGGCACCTCCGCGGCGCTGTGGATGCTGGCCGGATGCGGGCTGGCCTGCGTCGCGGTGGTGGGGGTGGCGGTGACGGAAACCGGCGCGGTGGCGGCTATCCCGCCCGCAAGGCCCGGTTCTCCAGCCGGCTCAGCAGCCGCACCAGCGGCCACAGCAGCGCAAAGTAGATCAGCGCGGCCACCACGATAGGGGTGGGGTTGTAGGTGAGGCTCTGGGCCTGGCGCGCCTGGAACAACAGCTCCGGCATCGCCACCACGCTGCCCAGCGCCGTCAGCTTCACCACCTCCAGCGTATTGGACATCAGGTCCGGCAGCACGTTGCGCACCGCCTGCGGCAGCACCACCCAGGCCATGGTCTGCGTGGCGGACAGCCCGGTGGAGCGGGCGGCCTCGCTCTGGCCGGTCGGCACGCTATCGATCCCCGCCCGCAGGATCTCGCCGTAATAGGCGCCGGTATTGAGGAAGAAGGCGATCGCCACGCAGCCGAAGCCGCCGAGCTCCAGCCCGATGAAGGGCAGCCCGGCATAGAGGAAGATCAGCAGCACCAGCGGCGGGAAGGCGCGGAAAAAATCCACCCACGCCATCAGCGGCCAGCGCACCCAGCGCGAGCGCAACCGCGCCAGCAGCGCCAGGATCAGCCCGCCGAGCAAACCCAGCGGCACCACGGTGGCCGACAGCAGCAGCGTATTGCCCAGCCCCGCCAGCAGGATCGGCCAGGCAGCCTTCATGATCTCGATGTTGAAGAAGGTATCGAGCATCACTTCTTCCACGCAAAGCGGGTTTCCACCCACCGCCCGGCGACCACCACGGGGATGAACAGCACCAGGTAGGCCGCGGCGCCGAGCATGAGAGGGGAGGGGTTGTAGCTGTTCGACACCGCCGAGGAGGCCTGGCCGAGGATCTCGCTCACCGCCACCACCGAGCCCAGCGCGGTGCCCTTGGTGATGGCGATGGTACGGCTGGTCAGCGGAGGGATGGTCAGCCGCAGCGCCTGCGGCAGCACCACGAACAGCAGCGTCTGCGTGAAGGAAAGCCCGGTGCTGCGCGAAGCCTCCCACTGGCCGCGCGGCACGGCGGTGATGCCGGACCAGAAGATCTCCTCGCTGAAGGCCATCAGCACCAGCGCCAGCGCCGCCCAGGTGGAAACGAAGCCGGAGGGCGCGATGTCCACGCTCGGCAGACCGAAATAGATCAGCACGATGATCACCAGCGGCGGCAGGGCGCGCAGCACGTCCACCACGAAGATCATCAGCCAGTTCAGCGGGCGGATGCCGGCTGCCCGCAACAGGGCGAGCAGCAGCCCGCTGGCGATGCCGGTGATCACCACCAGCACGGCCAGCTCGATCGTCACCCACATGCCGTACAGGATGTCGGGCCAGTATTTGGCCATCACCCGCGCGTTGAAGAAGGTGTCGAGAAACCGCTCCCAGCTCGTCATGCCCGGGGCATCAGTGCCGCTGGATCTGGCCGATGAAGGCCCGGGTGCGCGCCTCCCGCGGCGCCTCGAAGATCGCGGCGGGGGCGCCCTGTTCCACGATCTGGCCGTGGTCCATGAACACCACGCGGTCGGCCGCGGCGCGGGCGAAGCCCATCTCGTGGCTCACCACCACCATCGTCATGCCGTCCTGGCGCAGCTCACGCATCACGGCGAGCACGCTGCCCACCAGCTCCGGATCCAGCGCGCTGGTCGGCTCGTCGAACAGCATTACCCGCGGCTCCAGCGCAATGGCGCGCGCGATCGCCACGCGCTGCGCCTGCCCGCCGGAGAGTTGGCCCGGCGTGTGCCCGGCCCGGTCGCGCAGGCCCACGCGGTCCAGCGCCGCCAGGCCCAGGGTTTCGGCTTCGGCGGCCGTCTTGCCGGCCACCTTGCGCAGCGCCAGCGTCACGTTCCCCAGCACCGTCATGTGCGGGTAGAGGTTGAAGCTCTGGAACACCATGCCGATCCGCTGGCGGGCGCGGTTGAGGTCCGTCCCGCGCGCCATCAGGTCGATGCCGTCCACCACCACGCTGCCGGAGTCCGGCGTCTCCAGCCGGTTCAGGCAGCGCAACAGGGTGGACTTGCCGGAGCCGCTGGGCCCGATGACAAACACCAGCTCGCGCTCCGCCACCAGCAGGTCGACACCCTTCAGAACGTGAAGGGCGCCGAAATGCTTGTGGATCGCGCGGGCCTCGACGATCGAGCCCATGCTTGATGCCTGAGACAAGCTCAGTCGCACTTGAGGGTGAAGGGGGTGGGGTCGTAGCCCGGCATGCCCGGCACGCCGTAGCCCGGTGTCACCACCCGCTCCAGCGCATCGGCGGCCGGCGCCATGCCGAACCACTTCTCCGACAGCTTGGCGATCGTGCCGTCCTGCTTCATGCAGTTCAGCACGTCCTGCATCTGGTTGCGCAGCGCCACGCTGTCCTTGCGGAAGGGCGCACCCCAATGGGCACGGGTTTCCGTCAGCTCCAGGTCGGCGGCGAATTGCGGGTTGCGGCTGGCGGCGTAGCGGATGACGGTGTTGCCGCCCAGCGTGGCATAGGCGCGGCCCGACAGCACGGCCTGGATCGCGTCCGGCTGGGTGTCGTACACCTGGGTGGCGAAGCCGTGCTTCTCGCCCTCGGCCTTGGCGAGCTGCTCATAGGGCGTGCCCTTGTTCACGGCCACCGCCTTGCCCTTGAGGTCGGCCCAGCCCTTGATCGGCGCGTTGCCCTTCTTGATGCCGAACTGGAAGGCGGTCCAGAGATAGCCGGCGGTGAACAGCATGTTCTCCGCGCGCTCCTTCGTCACCGTGGTGGGCGCGGCGATGAAGTCGTAGCGGCCGGATTGCAGGCCCGGGATCAGGCCGGAAAAGCTGGTGCTGTCGATGACGATCTCGCGCTTCATGCGGCGCGCGGCCTCGGTGAACAGGTCGATCTGGAAGCCCTCGATGCCGCCGCCCAGCTTGGCCATGGCGTGCGGGGCGAAGGTGCCGTCCACCCCGGTGCGCAGCGGCGGCTGGCCGGATTGGGCAAGGGCCGGGGCGGCGGCAAGGCTGGCGGCGAAGGCTGCGGCCAGGCAGAGCGCGGCCGCCGCGAATTTGCGGCGAGACGGCATGGTGTGGGCTCCCTGTGTTTCGTTGCGCGCGCACCATGCCGCGCTGCAGCACGGCAGGCAAGCCGGCCTGTGGATGACGGCGTGCGGCGATTGACAGGGGCTGGCCTCTGGTCGCAATGGCTGTGCTCAGGTGCATGGAACCGTTCGCCCCGATGCAGGTCCGCGCAAGTCTGGCCCCGGTCTCGCCCCCCGCGAACCGCATGGACCTGCGGATGGCGGCGCTGCTCCGCTATGGAATGGCCGCCCGCGTCGCGATGGCCGAGGACGCGTACTGGCAGCGCACCGAGGGCGTCCGCGAAGGCCTGTTCGAGACGGCGCCACGGCTGGTGGGGTTCACCATGGTCTCCCCGCACGTCACGCCCGTGGCGCTGGAGGCAGACTCTGTCTTGCCGCGGTGGTGGTGTTGATCGGGATGATCGGCACCGTCACGCTCGATCGCGCCTGGGATCGCGCGACCGGCTTCGACGATGTCCGCGCCTGCCCGGCGCCCTGCACGGAACGGAACTCTTGAGCGACCTTACACCGGTAGAGACGCCGCCGCAGCCGGCCCATGCCACCCTGCCGCTCTGCGTGGATCTCGACGGCACGCTGGTGCGCACCGACACGCTGGTGGAAGGGCTGCTCGCGCTCGCCGGCGGGCTGCGCTTCGCCACCCTGCTGGGGGCGTTCGCCGGCGGCCGGGCGGCGCTGAAGGCGCGGGTGGCGGCGGCCGCGCCCACCGATCCCGCGCTGCTCCCGTACAACGAGGCGCTGCTGGACTACCTGCGCGCCCAGCGCGCGGCCGGCCGGCGCATCGTGCTGGCCACTGCGGCGAACGAGGATGTGGCCCGCCGCGTGGCCGATCACCTCGGCCTGTTCGACGAGGTGATCGCCTCCTCCGCCACCCGCAACCTCAAGGGCGCCGCGAAGGCCGCTGCCCTGGTGGCGCGCTTCGGGCGCGGCGGCTTTGCCTATGCCGGAGATGCGCGCGCCGACCTCGTTGTTTGGGAACGGGCCGGTGCGGCGGTGCTGGTGGAAACCGCCGCCGGCGTGGCCGCGGGCGTGCGCGTGCCGGTGGAGTGGCGCATCGCCACGCGCCCGAAGCTGGCGCCCACGCTGCTCCGCGCCATGCGGCCGCACCAATGGGTGAAGAACCTGCTGGTCTTCGTGCCCATCCTCACCTCGCACGCGCTGCTGGACCTGGGCAGCTGGTGGGGCGGGCTGCAGGCCTTCGTGGCGTTCAGCGTGGCCGCCTCCGGCATCTACCTGGTCAACGACCTGCTCGACCTTTCCGCCGACCGCGCCCACGCCGCCAAGCGGCGCCGGCCCTTCGCCTCGGGGGCGGCGCCGCTGGGATGGGGCATGGGCCTGGGCGCGGCACTGCTGGTGCTGGCGGCGGTGCTGGGCTGGCTGGCCGGGATCCTGGCCGTGGTCGCGCTCTATGCCGGCGCCGCCCTGGCCTATTCCCTGGCGCTGAAACGCCAGCCGCTGGTGGACGTGTTCACGCTCGCCGGGCTGTTCACCATCCGCATGTTCGGCGGCGGCGAGGCGACGGGCCATTCGCTGTCGCTGTGGCTGCTGGCCTTCTCGGTCTTCCTGTTCCTCAGCCTCGCCCTGGTGAAGCGGGTGACGGAACTGCGCGAGGGCACGTCGCGCGGACCGGCGAAGGCGGTGGCCGGGCGCGCCTATGGCCCGGCGGACCTCGACATGCTGCAGCTCTTCGGCGTCGGCGCCGCCTTCGCCGCCAGCCTGGTGCTGGCCCTCTATGTGCAGCACGAAGCCGCCACCGGCCGCTTCGCCGCCCCCGGCCTGCTGTTTGGCATCGTGCCGCTGGTGCTGCTCTGGAGTTGCCGCATGTGGCTGTCCACCGCCCGCGGCTACATGCACCACGATCCGATCCTGTATGCGGCGCGCGACCGGGTGACCTGGGCGATCGTACTGGCGGTGGTGGCGGTGATGCTGGCCGCGCGCACCGGGCTTGGGGTGCGATAGCGATGAACGGCACGATCCTGCTGCTGATCCTGACCAGCATCGGCCTGGGTGCCGTTGCCCAGGTGCTGATGAAGCTGGGCATGACCGCGGCGCCGATGCGCGAGGCGCTGGGCACGGGCGCGCCGGTGCGAATCGTGGCGGCGGTGCTGACCAGCCCCGGCGTGATGGGCGGGCTTGCGCTGTATGGCATCGGCACGGTGCTGTGGCTCGGCGTGCTCTCCCGCGTGGAACTGTCGCAGGCCTATCCCTTCGTCGGGCTCAGCTTCGTGCTGGCCGCAGTGCTGGGCTATTTCGTGTTTGCCGACGCGCTGTCGGCGACGCGGGTGGCGGGCATCGTGCTGATCGTCGCCGGGGTGGTGCTGGTCGGGAGAGGCTAGCTTCACGCGGACGTGCTGGAGAAGCGCGGCCGGTCCCCCTACATTGGCGGGGAACACAGACGGGAGACCACCGATGGCCGGATTGCGCGATGCCCTGCCAATGCTGCTGCTGGCCCTTGCCCAGTGCACCATGCCGATGGCCGCGGGCCCGGCCGTAGCCCGCACGCTGGAAGTGGGCGAAACCCGCGAGTTCAAGATGCCGTCCGAAGCGATCCGCGCCGCGAAGGACGGCGACCGCGTGGTGATCGATCCCGGCGAGTATTTCGACTGCGCCGTGGTCTCCGCCAACAACCTGACCATCGAGGGCGCGAAGCCCGATGCCAGCGCGGTGATGACGGACAAGGCCTGCCAGGGCAAGGCGATCCTGGTGACCACGGGGCGGGACATCACGCTGCGCAACCTCACGCTGCAGCGCGCCCGCGTCCCTCACAACAACGGCGCCGGCATCCGGGCGGAAGGGGCGAACCTCACGATCGAGCGGGTGAAGTTCATCAACAACCAGAACGGCATCCTGTCTGCCGACAACCTGCAGAGCACGATCATCATCCGCGACAGCGAGTTCCTGCGCAACGGCTTCTGCTCGCCCTGCGCGCACGGCATCTACGTGAACCAGCTGAAGCTGCTGCGCGTCGAACGCAGCCTCTTCGCCGACACGCGCCGCGCCCACCACATCAAAAGCCGCGCCCAGCGCACCGAGATCATCGCGGTGGAAACCCGCGACGGGGATAGCGGCACGGCCAGCTACCACATCGACATTCCCAACGGCGGCAGCGTGGTGGTGCGCGACAGCACCCTGCAGAAGGGGCCGCAGGCGGAGAACCGCTCTGCCGTGATCATGATCGGCGCCGAGGGCGTGAGCCAGCCGACGCGGGAGATCACCATCGAGAACAACACCGCGACCAACACCGGCGACTACCAGACCTTCCTGGTGGTGAACATGACCGCGACCGAGGCGATGCTGAAGGGCAACCGCCTCACCGGCGCGATCAAGCCGCTGCGCGGGGATGGCGAGGTGCGCTGAGTCCATGGGGTGCTGGCGGGCGCGGCATTTGGGTGTATGATCCAAGATACACGTAATTAAAGCGTGAATTGGGCCGGCGCAGATCATCCCGGCCGGGCAGGAGAAGACCAGCATGGCCAGCACCCTCAAGCTCGACAAGCCGTTGCGCGGGCGCATCTACGACAGCATCGCCGAGACCATCGGCAACACGCCGCTGGTGCGCATCCCGAACATCACCAGGGAAGACGGCATCAAGGCCGATGTCCTGTTGAAGCTGGAGTTCTTCAACCCGCTCGCCAGCGTGAAGGACCGCATCGGTGTCAACATGATCGAGGCGATGGAGGCCGAGGGCAAGATCGGGCCGGGTGCCATCATCATCGAGCCGACCAGCGGCAACACCGGCATCGGCCTGGCGTTCGTCTGCGCCGCGCGCGGCTATCGGCTGATCCTGACCATGCCCGAGAGCGTCTCGATCGAGCGGCGCAAGATGCTGCAGTACCTTGGCGCCGAGATCGACCTCACCCCGCGCGAGAAGGGCATGAACGGCGCCGTCGCGCGGGCGAAGGAGTTGCTGGCCGAGCATCCCGGCAGCGTGACGGCCGACCAGTTCGGCACCGCCTCCAACCCCGATATCCACCGCCGCACCACGGCCGAGGAGATCTGGCACGATACCGCGGGCGGGGTGGATGCGCTGGTCAGCGGCATCGGCACCGGCGGCACCATCACCGGCGTCGGCCAGGTGCTGAAGGCGAAGAAGCCCGGCGTGCGCATCGTGGCGGTGGAGCCTTCGGCCAGCCCCGTCCTCTCCGGCGGATCGCCCGCCCCGCATCCGATCCAGGGCATCGGCGCCGGCTTCGTGCCGACGGTGCTGGACACCAAGGTCTACGACGAGATCATCCAGGTCACCGGCGACGAATCCATGGCCGCCGCCCGCCGCCTGGCCCGCCGCGAGGGCATTCCCGGCGGCATCTCCTCGGGGGCCGCGATGGCCGCAGCCCTCAAGCTCGCCGCCCGGCCGGAGATGGCGGGCAAGCAGATCGTGGTGGTCATCCCGAGCTTCGCCGAGCGCTATATCACCACGGCGCTGTTCGACGGGCTGGGCTGATGCCGGCCCGCGTTGACCCATAAAGGGTAGGTCAACGCGGACGGATCCGAGTCTTTGCTTTGCGCGCGGCCGCTGGAAGAATCAGCCGTTGCACGGGGTGGAATCAGCGATCACGCCCGGGGCACGGGCCGGCGGCGGCGTTGCCTGCCGACCTGCCGGTCAGCCTGCGCACCTCACCCCACAGGGGATGGTCCAGCAGCCGCAGCCCGATGGCCCAGCAGGCCACGCCCGCGACGATCCCGCCCAGCACCTGCGCCGGCGGTGCGGTCGGCGACCAGCCATGCGCCGTCATCACCAGCGCGGCCGGCATGATGGCGAGGGCCAGCAGCACCAGGCCCTGTCCCAGGATCGGCAGCACGTCGCGCAGGCTCGTATCCGTCATCCGCGCCAGATGCGGCCGGTAGATCAGGACGTTCGCGAACGCCTCGACGATCCGCGCCGCCGATGCGCCCGCGATGCCGCCCAGGCACCCGACCGAGAACGCGGCCACGCCGAAGCTGCATTGAATCGTCTGCAGCCGAACCATCCGCCGCGTCTCGTTCGAGGCCAGAAACACCTCCCAGGTCATCAGGATGGTCGAGCCCACGATGCAGCTCATCGACAGCAGGCTCAACGCCAGATGGGCATCGACCCATTGGGGGCCGTAGAGCGTCAGCAGAAGCGGGCCCGCCACCACGCCGAGCCCGCCGAAGGCCGGCCACAGGAAGGCGGTGGCCACCGACAGCACATGCAGGTAGCTCCCGCGGAACGACTTGCCGAGCCGCTTCTGGCCCACGAGGTCGACATAGACCACGCGCAGGATGATGAGCTGGAAGTTCTCCCACAGGATCGTCAGCAGGCTGCTGGCCCGGGTGTACAGCCCCAGCGCATGCAGCCCCAGCATCCAACCCAGCAGGAAGTCCGACAGGCGCATATAGACCTGCAACACCCCCGTGGTGGCCAGCATGTCCAGCCCATAGCGCGCGATCTCGCGCCAGCCCGCCAACCCCAGCCGCAGGCTGGCATAGCGCCGCCCGGCCATGTTGATCGCGATCACGGCGGTGACCGCGCCCGCCAGTTGCCCGTAGGCCAGGCTCATGTAGCTGTGCCCGGCAACGGCTGCACCGAGCATCACGCCGGTCGCCACCAGGTTGCGGCCGAGATTGACCATGGAGATCACGCGGAAATTGCCCTGCCGCTCGATGCACGCCGAGGGCAGCAGCTCCAGGCTGGCCAGCAGCGGCACCAGCGCCAGCGCCAGCAGTACGTCGCGCACCCCGGGCTCGCCCAGCAGGTGCCCGCCCACCACGCTGATCCCGACAATCAGCGCCGCCACTGCGGCCGCCAGCGCGGCGTTCACGGTGAACACGCCGGCCAGGAAATCCCGGTCGATCGCCGGGGCGCGGATCACGTAGTTCGCCAGGCCGATGGAGCGCAGCATGCCCAGCACCCCGGCCACCGCTGCAGCCATCGCGAACACGCCGGTTTCGTAGGGTGACAGCAGCCGCGCCAACACCAGGGAAGCGGCGAACTGCGTCACGGCCTGGCCGGCCTGCGACACGGTCATCCAGGCCAGGCTGCGGCGGATCGAAAATGCCATTCTGTCTTCCAATAGGCGCCGCGCGCCGCGCCGGACCTATACAGGAGCGCCCCCGCACCGCACCAGCGGGGCTGGTGCGGCGCTGAGTGGTGGCCGACCGACCATCAGGTCGGTGACCGCTTTAGCGCCGTCCCGGCATCCGGTGGCGGAAGGCCAGCGCCTCGGCCACGTCCTGGCGCCGGATCGTGGCGGCACCGGCGAGGTCGGCGATGCTGCGGGCCACGCGCAGCGTGCGGGTATAGCCGCGCGCCGACAGCCGCAGCCGGTCTGCCGCCTGCTCCGCCAGGGCCCGCGCCTCAGGCTGCAGCTCGAACTTCGTCGCATCCGCCTCGGCATTGGTCGCCGCCCCGCCCTCGCCGAAGCGCGCGCGCTGCGCCTGCCGCGCCCGGGCCACGCGGGCGGCCACCACGGCACTCGGCTCCCCCGGCGGGGCGCGGGACAGCTCGCTCGGCGGGATCGGCTGCACCTCCACCGTGAGGTCGATGCGGTCCAGCAGCGGGCCGCTGATCCTGCCCTGGTAGTCCTCCCCGCAGCGCGGCGCCCGGCCGCACTCGCGCGCGGCATCGCCCAGGTAGCCGCAGCGGCACGGGTTCATCGCGGCGACCAGCTGGAACCGCGCCGGATAGGTCACGTGGGCGGCGGCGCGGGAGACGGTAGTGCGCCCGGCCTCCAGCGGCTGGCGCAGCGCCTCCAGCGCGCCGCGCGGAAACTCCGGCAGCTCATCGAGAAACAACACGCCGCGATGTGCCAAGGAAACCTCTCCGGGCTTGGCCCGCTGCCCGCCGCCGGTGAGTGCGGCCATGCTCGCGGAGTGGTGCGGCTCCCGATAGGGCGGGCGCATCACCAGCCGTCCGCCTTCCAGCATGCCGGCCACGGAATGGATCATGCTCACCTCCAGCGCCTCCATCGGCGCGAGGTCGGGCAGCAGCCCCGGCATCCGCGCGGCGAGCATGGACTTGCCGGAGCCGGGCGGGCCGATCAGCAGCAGGTTGTGCCCGCCGGCCGCGGCGATCTCCAGCGCGCGCTTGGAGGCTTCCATGCCGCGCACCTCGGAAAGGTCCGGCATCGCCGGCCCCTCCGCCAGCCCCGCGGCGGCGGGCGGGGAGAGCACCTGGCTGCCGCGGAAATGGTTCACCAGCGCCAGCAGGTCGGGGGCCGCCAGCACCGGGAACTGCGCGCCCGCCCAGGCCGCCTCGCCGCCCTGCGCGGCCGGGCACACCAGGCCGAGTTCGCGCGCATTGGCCGCCATCGCCGCCGGCAGCACGCCCACCACCGGGTTCAGCGTGCCATCCAGCGAAAGCTCGCCCACCGCGGCGAACTCGCCCATCTCCTCGCGCGGCAGCACATCCATCGCCGCCAGCACGGCCAGCGCGATCGGCAGGTCGAAATGGCTGCCTTCCTTCAGCAGGTCGGCGGGTGCGAGGTTGATCAGCACGCGCTTCGGCGGCAGCGAAAGCCCCATCGCCGTCAGCGCCGCGCGCACCCGCTCGCGCGCCTCGCCCACCGCCTTGTCCGGCAGGCCCACCACCAGGAAGGCCGGCACGCCGGGCGAGATCTGCACCTGCACCTCCACGGGCACGGCCTCGATGCCGGAGAACGCGAAGCTCTGGATGCGGGCGATCGTCACGCGCGGGAGTGTCGCAGCACAAGATGCTGATCGTCAACGAGCAGACTCTCTCTTGCGCGCCGCCACCGGCCAGCCCGGCGCGCCTCAGCCCAGCTCCACCAGCACCACCTCCGGCGGCACGCCCAGGCGCACCGGCAGCACGCTCACGCCCAGCCCGCCCGTCACGATCATGTGCCGGCCGTCCTCCACCACATGCCCATAGGCATAGCGGTTGCCGAATTTGGAGGGCACCACCGGCGAATACCCCGCCAGCCGCACCTGCCCGCCATGGGTGTGGCCGCACAGGGTCAGCGCCACGCGCGCCGGCACGGTCGGGAAGATGTCCGGCTCATGCGCCAGCAGGATCAGCGGCGCATCGCCCTGCACCTGGCGCAGCAGGCCGGGCAGGTTGTGCAGCCCGTGGAACCGGCCGCGCCCCAGCCGGATCGCCAGCATGGAGGCCACGCCGCCCAGCCAGAATGCCGTCTCCCCCTCGCCCAGCCTGACAGCCCTGTTCTCCAGCAGCCGCAGCCCGGCGCCGCGGAAGGCCAGGCGCCAGAGATGCGCGCCGCTCCAGTAGTCGTGGTTGCCCAGGATCGCATACCGCCCCATCGGCGCCCGCAGCCGCGCCAGCGAAGCGGCCGCCTCCTCCGGCAGCACCACGCGGGTGATGAAGCGATGGCTGGCGTGGTAGTCGCCCAGCACCACGATCAGGTCCGCGCGCAGATCGTTGGCCGTGTCCACGATCGCGCTGATGCGGCCCGGGCCCATATAGGGCTCGCCCACATGCAGGTCCGCCAGCACCGCGATGCGCAGCTTCAGCCCCGCGGGCCATCCGGGCGGGGTGAGCGCATAGCGCACCACCTCCAGCCGCCAGGCCGGCTCGATGGCGAAGCCATACGCCGCCGGCACGGAGCCACCGAGCAGCAGCCCGGCGCCGGCGCGCAGCAGCGTGCGGCGGGAGATCAGCCGCCCAGGCCCGCCAGGAAGCGCTGCAGCAGCCGGCCGAGGGCCTCCAGGTTGTAGCCGCCCTCCTGCACGATGGCGCAGGGCAGGCCGGTGGCCCCGATTGCCTCACCCGCGCGGGCGAAGCCGTCATCGGTGATGTCCAGGAAGTGCAACGGTTCGTCGCGGCTGGCATCCATGCCCAGGCTGATCACCAATGCCTCCGCCCCGTGCCGCCGGATCTCGCGCAGCCCGGCCGCGATCGCCGCCAGCCACGCTTCGTCGCCGGTGCCACGTGCCAGCGGCATGTTGAGGTTGCAGCCCGCGCCCGCTCCGGCCCCGCGCTCCCCGGCATGGCCCACGTACCAGGGGTAGTAGCCATTGGGGTCGCCATGCACGGAGGCGAAGAACACGTCGTCGCGCTCCCAGAAGATGCCTTGGGTGCCGTTGCCGTGGTGGCTGTCGATGTCCAGGATCGCCACCCGCGCCGCCCCGCCCCGGCGGAGCCGCTCGGCGGCGATGGCGGCGTTGTTGAGGTAGCAATGCCCGCCCGCCCGCGCGGCATAGGCGTGGTGCCCCGGCGGGCGCGCCAGCGCATAGGCATGCCGCCCCGCCGCCGCCTCGTCCGCCGCCGCGATGGCACAGGCCGCCGCCGCCTCGGCGGAAACCCAGGTCTCCCGGCAGGTGGGGTTCGCATCGGCGTGGTACCAGCCCACCTGGCCCACGATGGTGCCGGAGCGCTTGGCGCCATTGGCCAGCATTTCCGGTGAGGGGTGGATGTTGGCGATCATCTCCGCCCCGTGATCCGCCATCGCCTCCCACGCCTGCCAGCCGTCGCGCAGGTACTCGATGTAGTCCGGCGGATGCACCGTGCCGATCGCGGCCGGGTCGGCCGGGCCGGGATCCACGATCTCCAGCCCCATGCCGCGGCATGAAGCCAGCAGTGCCTCGGCGCGGCCGGGCACCTCGAAGTTGCGCTTGGCCGTGCCGCGCTGCAGGAAGAACTGCGGGTCGTGCGCCAGCTCCAGCGGGTTCCAGAAGGCCTTCATGGCGGCAGTTGGCTCCGGTGACAGGATAGGCATGGTTATAGCGCGGGCGGTCCCTGGCTGGACAGGCGTGCGCGCCGCCGAACAGGATGGCGTGGGCCAGCCGGGATACTCCGATGCAACCAAGAATAAACCTGATCACGCTCGGCGTGGCCGATGTGGCCGCCGCACGCCGCTTCTATGAACGTCTCGGCTGGGTCGCGTCCGCCCGCAGCACGGCGGATGTGGCCTTCTTCCAGGCCGGCGGCAGCGTGCTGGCGCTGTGGGGCCGGGCAAACCTCGCCGCCGATGCCGCGGTGCCGGCGGCGGGAGAGGGCTTCCGCGGCATTGCCCTGGCCTGGAACGGCCGCAGCAAGGCCGAGGTGGATGACGTGCTGGCCCGCGCCGTCGCCGCCGGGGCGCGCCTGTCCAAGCCCGCCCGCGACACCGACTGGGGCGGCTACAGCGGCTACTTCGCCGACCCCGACGGCCATCTGTGGGAAGTCGCCTGGAATCCCGGGTTCCCGCTGGGCCCCGATGGCGCGGTGCATCTGCCGGATTGACGGGCGGCGATTGACGGCCGGCGGCAAGCGCGGTTTCCTCGCGCAATGGCAACGACCCCCGACGTGCTGACACCCCTTGCCCGCAAGGTTGCACTGGTCGCGGTCGCCCTGTGCGCCATCGGTCTGGCGGCCTGGCGGGCGTGGCCGGGGCCCACCGTGGTGCTGGACATGGAGCAGGCGCGCGACCAGGGCCAGCGTTGCCTGTCCCAGCGCAACCACGCCTGTGCCGAGGACCGCTTCAGCACGATGATCCGCCTGCGCCCCGCCGATCCCGCCGGCTACGCGCTGCGCGGCATCACCTACCGGCGCATGGAACGCTTCCGCGAGGCGACCGCCGATCTTGAGCGCGCCATGGATATGGGGGTTGGTACGTGGGACATCTTTGCGAACTACGCCGATGCGCTGAGCCGTTCCGGGCGCACCGCCGAGGCCATCGACTGGTCGTACCGCACCCTTTCCATCGTCTCCACCCTGGTGGACGTGCGTGGCGACCTGGCCACCATGCTTGTCAGCCAGGGCCGGCACCACGAAGCGCTCTCCCTGCTCGGCGAATTCGACGCGGCGATGGAGCGCCGCGGCCAGTCCGCCTATTTCGGCGGCCGCCGCATCGCCATCGAGCAATCGCTGCAGCGCCGCGGCGCCTCGCCCGCGGATGCGCGCCCGGTGCTGCGCCTGCCGAAGCTGGAGGGTTTCTTCCACGCGCCCGTGGCGCTGGCCGAGGGCCGCTTCGGGCCGTTCCTGGTCGATACCGGCGCCAGCACCACCGTGCTGCCACGCGCCATGCTGGCCGAGAGCCGCGCCGCCCACACGGTCACCCGCCCCAGCGCCCGCTCCCGCCTGGCGGATGGCCGCACGGTGGAAGGCCAGGTCGTCACGCTGGCGCGCCTGTCCGTCGGGCCGCATGAACTGAAGGACGTGCCGGCCTTCGTCTGCGACACATGTTCAGCGCTGCTGGGCCAGGAGGTGCTGTCCCGGTTCGACCTGCAATCCAGCCGCCACGCGGGCGTGGAGTTCATGACCCTCTCGCCCCGCGCCGCACCGGGGCGCTGAGCACCTCTCTCGCCAGCCCCACTCTTGTCAGCAGGGGCGGGAGGCCCGACCATCCCGCGCCCACCTGTCCGGAGTCCGATCCCCCATGCGCATCGCCGTCGGCGGCTTCATGCACGAAAGCCACTCCTTCGCCCCGCGCCCCACGCGCTACATCGATTTCGTGCAGCCCGGCGGCTTCCCCAAGCTCACCGTCGGCCAGCCGATCTTCGCCGCGGTGAAGGGCACCTCGGTGCCGATCGCCGGTGCCATCGAGCGCGCCGAAGCCATCGGCAACATCGACCTGGTGCCGCTCGCCTGGTGCTTCGCCAACCCCGCCGGCCCGGTGCAGGACGAGGCGTTCGAACGCATCACCGCGCTGATGCTGGCCGAACTCTCCAAGGCGCTGGATGCCGGCCCGCTGGACGGCATCTACCTGGATCTCCACGGCGCGGCGGTGGCGGACAGCTTCCCGGACATGGAAGGCGAGATCCTGCGCCGCGTCCGCGCCATCGTGGGCGACCTGCCGGTGACCATCTCGCTCGATCCGCACTGCAACCTCACCGCCGAGATGGTCGATCGCTGCGACGCGCTGGTGCCGTTCCGCACCTACCCGCATGTCGATATGCGCGCCGCCGGCGACCAGGCGATGACGCTGCTGGTGGAGCGCATCCAGCGCGGCCGGCCGTGGGCGAAGGCGTTCCGCCAGGTGGATTTCTTCATCGCCCTGCCGATGCAGTGCACCATGGTGGCCCCGATGGCCCCGGTGCTGGAGGAACGCGCCCGGCTGAACACGGCCGCCGGCGTGGCGGAGGTCGCGTTCTGCTTCGGCTTCCCCTATGCCGACTTCAAGGATTGCGGCGTGGCCCTGGCCGCCTATGCCGACACCCAGGCCCAGGCCGATACCGCCGCCGACGCGCTGAAATCCTTCATCGACAGCCGCGAGGCCAGCTTCGCCGGTGCCGTGCTGCCGGCGGAGGAAGCGGTGGCCGAAGCCATCAGGCTCAGCCGCGGCGCGAAGAAACCCATCGTCATCGCCGACACGCAGGACAATCCCGGCGCCGGCGGCCATGGCGACACCACCGGCATGCTCGCCGAACTCATCCGCCAGAAGGCCGAGGGCGCGCTGCTGGCGCTGATCAACGACGACGAAAGTGCCGCCGCCTGCCATGCCGCCGGCGAGGGTGCGACGGTGCAGCTTTCCCTCGGCGGCAAGTCCGACGGCGTGCCGATCGCCGTTTCCGCCCGGGTGCTGAAGCTGACGGACGGCAATTTCGTCGGCACCGGGCCGATGGCCAAGGGCAACTACGCCGATCTCGGCCCCTCGGCGCTGATCGAGGCCGGCGGGGTGAAGGTGATCGTGGTCTCCCGCAAGATGCAGGCGCTGGACCAGTCGTTGGTGCGCCACGTCGGCATCGAGCCGAGCGAGTGCCGCATCCTGGTGCTGAAGTCTTCGGTGCATTTCCGTGCCGACTACCAGCCGATCGCCGAGGCGGTGCTGGTGGGCGCGGCACCCGGGCCAGCGGTGGCCGATCCGGCGGAGCTGCCGTTCAAGAACCTGCGGCCGGGCCTGCGGCTGCGGCCGATGTCCAATCGCGTTTCGTAAGGAAGAATGTTCTTTTTTGAAAAAAAGAACCAAAAAACTTTTGTCCGCTTGCACGCGTGCCAGACGACCGGCACGCGTGCCACTGAATGAAGTTTTTTTGCTTCTTTTTGTTCACAAAAAGAAGACTCTTCCTTCCCTCAAAGGAACCCCCCAATGAACCCCTTCGACCTCACCGGCAAGGTTGCCATCGTCACCGGCGGCAATGGCGGCATCGGCCTCGGCATGGCCACCGGGCTCTACAACGCGGGCGCCACCGTGGTGCTCTCCGGCCGCAACAAGGCCAAGGGCGACGCCGCGGCGAAGGCGCTGGGCGAGCGCGCCAGCTTCATCTCCGCCGACGTGACCAAGAAGGCGCAGTGCCTCGATCTCGTGGCGCAAACGGTGGCCAGGCATGGCCGGCTGGACATCCTGATCAACAACGCCGGCATCGCGGTGCGCAAGTTCCCGCAGGACCACACCGAGGAGGAGTGGCACCGCGTGATGGACACCAACATGACCAGCGCCTTCCTGCTGAGCCAGGCGGTGTATCCGGAATTCCTCAAGGCCGGCGGCGGCAAGATCATCAATATCGGCTCGGTGATGACGCTGATGGGCGCGCCGCATGCCGGGCCTTATGCGGCCAGCAAGGGCGCCATCGTGCAGTTCACCCGCGTCTGCGCCACCGCCTGGGCGAAGGACAACATCCAGGCCAATGCCGTGCTGCCGGGCTGGATCGACACGGAACTGACCAGTGCGGCGCGCGACCAGGTGCCGGGGCTGAACGAGAGCGTGCTGGCCCGCACCCCGGCGGGGCGCTGGGGCCTGCCGAACGACCTTTCCGGCATCGCAGTGTTCCTTGCGGCCCCGGCGAGCGACTTCGTGACCGGCGCTGCCATTCCGTGCGACGGCGGCTTCACGATCCGCGCTTGACGCGTCGCGGCCTTCAGCCGCGCTTGAGGCGTCGCGGCCTTCAGCCGCGCTGGACGTTCCAGAACAAGGGGAACCCCTCCAGCATCCCGGTGAGGCCGGCGGCGTGAGCCGTCGGCCGCATCCATTGGCCGAGCGGGATGTAGGGCAGGTCCTCCAGCGCCTGGGCCTGGGCGTCGGCGGCGATCAGGCGTCTCTGCGCCGGGTCGGGCGCGACCAGCCAGGCGCGGCGCAGCGCCTCCAGCCCCTCGCTGCTCGGCCAGCCCACCTCCGCCTCCCGGCCGGTGGCGCGCAGGTAACGGTGCATGCCGGGGTGCCAGAAATCATGGCCGGGCCAGTAGCCGATCACCACGCTCCAGCCGCCGGCGCCGGCAGGTTGGGTGCGCAGCAGGCGGGCCACCAGGTTGCGCACCGGCACGAACTCCAGCTGCACGTTGAGGCCGATGCGCCGCAACATCTCGGCCCCCGCCAGCGCCATGGCGTGC
>JBIKOJ010000351.1:0-3104 GCA_044358135.1 Acetobacteraceae bacterium
GTCTTCGCGCGACGGGCCGAGCCCCTGGACCTCATCCGCTTGAGCAATTAAGGGGATCAAAGGGCCGCCGGCCCTTTGCGGGTCCAGGGCAGAGCCCTGGCCTTGCCTGCTCCAACAGGTCAGGCATTTCCGGGCTAGGTACAACGCCACGCGGCGCGGCTCGACAGGCCGCGCCGCTTTGCTACCGTCGCCGCTCGGCAACAGGAGCGGCGACAATGGCACCCATCTGGCAGTGGTCCGCGGTGGAAACCGCCCAGGCGATCCGCACCGGCCAGGCCAGCGCCGTGGAGGTGGTGGCCGCCCAACAGGCCCGCCTGCGCGCCGCCAACCCGGCCGTCAACGCCGTGGTCGTCGACCTCTCCGATGCCGCGCTGAAGCAGGCCGCGCAGGCCGACGCCGCCCGCGCCCGCGGCGAGGCGCTCGGCCCGCTCCACGGCGTCCCCGTCACCATCAAGATCAACATCGACGTCGAGGGCCAGGCCAACTCCAACGGCATCCCGGCCTTCCGGAACAACATCGCCCCCGGCGATTCCCCCGTCACCGCCAACCTGAAGAAGGCCGGCGCCATCATCCTCGGGCTGACCAACACGCCCGAATTCTCCATGCGCGGCTTCACCGACAACCCGCTGCACGGCCAAACCCTGAACCCGTGGAACCCCGCCATCACCTGCGGCGGCTCCTCCGGCGGGGCCGGCGCCTCGGTGGCACTCGGCATCGGCGCCATCGCCCATGGCAACGACATCGGCGGCTCCCTGCGCTGGCCCGCCTTCTGCAACGGCGTCGCCACCATCAAGCCCACCCAGGGCCGCATCCCCGCCTTCAACCCCTCGGCCACCGCCGAGCGCCCGCTGATGGCCCAGTTCATGTCCGCCCAGGGCCCGCTCGCCCGCACCGTCGCCGATGTGCGCCTGGGCCTGGAGGTGATGAGCCAGCCCGACCTGCGCGACCCCTGGTGGGTCCCCGCCCCGCTGGAAGGCCCCAAGCCCCCCACCCCCATCCGCGTGGCCCTCGCCAGGCTGCCGGCCGACATGCGGCCCGATCCCGCCATGATGGCCCTCGTCCGCCAGGCCGCCGACCACCTCGCCGATGCCGGCTACGCCGTGGAGGAGGTGGAAGTGCCCGACCTCGACGGCACCTGGAAGCTCTGGGCCGACCTGATCCTCACCGAGCTGGTGGTGCTGCAGAAGGCGCAGATGTGGGAGGTGGGCAGCGACCGCTTCAAGACGGCGCTGGAGGGCTTCATCGGCCTCGGCACCATCCTGGACCAGGAAGGCTACATGAAGGGCATCGCCCAGCGCTCCCGCGTCATCCGCACCTGGCTCGCCTTCCTGGAAACCTGGCCGGTCCTGCTCACCCCGCTCAGCATCGCCCCGGTCCCCGGCAAGGACGCCGACCTGGCCGGCCCCGCCGCGGCAAAGCAGCTCTTCCACCACGATTTGCGCTTCATGGGCGCGATGAACCTGCTGGGCCTGCCGGCCGCCACCGTGCCGGTCGGCCTGGTGGCCGGCGCACCGGCCGGGGTACAACTGGTCGCCTCCCGCTACCGCGAGGACCTCTGCCTCGATGCCGCCGCCGCCATCGAGGCCCGCGCGGGCACGCTGGTGGCCCAGCTCTGGGCCCGCGGATAGGCACCAAGAGGCCGCGTTGCGCCACGGCTGCTTGACTCACCCCCGCCCCCTCGCCATAAGCCCGCCTTCCATTCGCTGCCCGTCTGCCGGGCGGCGCCGTACACCTTGAGGATCTCACGATGTCCCGCCGCTGCGAAATCACGGGCAAGGGCGTGCTCTCTGGCAACAACGTCAGCCACGCCAACAACAAGACGCGCCGTCGCTTCCTGCCCAACCTGCAGGAAGCCTCGATGCTGTCCGATACGCTGGGGGCCAGCGTGAAGATGCGCCTGTCCACCCGCGGCATTCGCACCGTGGAGAAGAACGGCGGCATCGATGCCTTCCTGCTCGGCACGCCCAATTCCCGCCTGCCGGAAGCGGCGCTGGTGGTGAAGCGCCAGATCATGAAGGCCGCAGCCAAGAAGGCCGGCGCTGCCTGAGCAAATGGCGGGGCTTCGGCCCCGTTGTTAACCGGGGGTAAGCGACTGCTGCACCATACCGGGCGCCATGGTCCTAGATCTCGCCCCCTATGCCGGCCTCCTGATTGCCCTGATCGCCTGCGTGGCGCTGGCTGCCCGGATCGGGCGGCTGCGCCACGATCTGGCGCGCGCCAGCGCCATGCGCGAAACCGCCCAGGGCGCCGAACAAACCGCCACCCGCCTGCTGCGCCTCGCCGCCCATGAACTGCGCGGCATCGGCATGACCCTGCACGGCCACGCCGACCGGCTGGCCGCCCCGGAGCTTTCCTCCCCCGGGGGCCAGGCCCAGATCGGCGTGCACGCCATGGGCCTCGCCGCCGCCTCCGCCCAGGTGCTGGGCCTGGCGGATGAGCTGCAAGACCACACCATGCCCGATATCGGCACCCAATCCCTGCGCGAGGAACTCATCGACCCCGGCGAGGCGATGAACGCCGCCGTGGAAGCCGCCGCCCTCGCCCTGGAACCCGGCCGCCGCCACTGGCGCGTCTCCGCCACCCACGGCCACTACCTCTGGGGCGACCGCCGTGCCGTCCGCCATATCCTCGGCCGCGTCCTCGGCGACGCCGCCCGCAACACCCGCCAGGATGACGTCATCGAACTCCGCGTGCTCCCCCACGCCGAAGGCCTCTGCCTGCAAGTGGAAGACGAAGGCACCGGCCTCGCCCGCCCCGAACCCACCGCCGCCGCCCAACGCGACAGCCGCGGCATCGGCCTCCGCCTCGCCCTCGCCCGATCCCTCATGCTCGCCCACGGCGGCCGCCTGGAAGTCGAAGCCGCCGCCCAAATCGGCACCCGCGTCCGCCTCGTCTTCCCCGCCACCCGCCTGCGCGACGCCAACGGCCTCCCCGTGGCGGCTCCCGCTCCGGCAATGGCCGGGTAGCAAAGGCCAGGGCTCTGCCCTGGACCCGCTGGGGCCTTAGGCCCCAGACCCCTTGACCTTAGGTTAGATCAAATCCCAGAAATCTGAGTATGTACGGGATTAATGTCCTTGTCCATCGGTGTTGCGTTTGGCATAGTC
>JBIKOJ010000028.1:0-34907 GCA_044358135.1 Acetobacteraceae bacterium
GGATGGCGGCATGCTGGACCTGCTGTACGTGTCGCCGGAGCGGCTGCTGTCGCCGGGCACGCTGGAGCGGCTGCAGCGCCAGGAAGTGGCGCTGGTGGCGATCGACGAGGCGCATTGCGTCAGCCAGTGGGGCCACGAGTTCCGCCCGGAATATCGCGACCTCGCCCGCCTCGCCCAGCTCTTCCCCGGCGTGCCGCGCATGGCGCTGACCGCCACGGCGGACCCGCGCACGCGCGACGACATCCTGGCCGCGCTGGACATGCCCACGGCGGAGGTGTTCGCGGCCAGCTTCCATCGCCCCAACCTGCACCTGGCCGCCGAGGCCAAGGTGGGCGAGACGCAGCAGCTGCTCTCCCTGCTGCAGCGCCACAAGGGCGAGGCGGGCATCGTCTATTGCGGCAGCCGGGCCAAGACCGAGCGCATGGCCGAGTCCCTGGCCGGCAAGGGCTATCCGGCCATCGCCTTCCATGCCGGGCTCGATCCCGGCACCAAGCGGGCGGCGGCGGCCCGATTCCGCTCCGGCGAGCCGGTGGTGATCGTGGCCACCATCGCCTTCGGCATGGGGATCGACCGGCCGGATGTGCGCTTCGTCGCGCATCTGGACATGCCGGACAGCCCGGAATCCTACTACCAGCAGATCGGCCGCGCCGGGCGCGACGGCGAGCCGAGCGACACGCTGCTGCTGTATGGCGGGGAGGACATCGCCCGGGCGCGCTACTGGCTCAATTCCTCCAACGCGCCGGAGGAACAGCTGCGTGCCAAGCGGTCGCGGCTGGAGATGATGATCTCGCTGACCGAGACGGTGGAATGCCGCACCCGCCAGCTGCTGGGCTGCTTCGGCGAGGATTTGCCCGCGCCCTGCGGCCATTGCGACAATTGCCAGAGCCCGGTGGGGCTGTTCGACGGCACGATCGATGCGCAGAAGGCGCTGTCGGCGGTGTATCGCACCGGCCAGCGCTTCGGCGCCGGGCATGTGATCTCCGTGCTGCTGGGCAAGGCGACCGACGCCATCGTGAAATGGGGTCACGACCGGCTGCCGACCTTCGGCGTGGGAACGGAACGCTCCACCGAGTACTGGCGCGGCGTGATCCGCCAGCTGATCGCGCGCGGCGCGCTGAACGTGGATACCGGCGAGTTCGCCACGCTGAGCCTGGTGGACGACAAGGCGCGGCCGATCCTGAAGGGCCAGGAAACCGTGCTGCTGCGCGAGGACACGCTGGCCGGGCCGCGCCCGCGGCTGCGGGCCAAGCGCGCGGCGGCGGTGCTGGAGGCCACCGGCTCACCCGAGGCGGCCGGGCTGTTCGAGGCGCTGCGCCAGTGGCGTGCCGGCGAGGCCAAGACCCAGGGCGTGCCGCCCTATGTCATTTTTCACGACACCACGCTGCGCGAGATCGCCGCGGTGCGGCCGGACGGGCTGGGCGAGCTGGGCGAGGTGAAGGGCGTCGGCGCCTCCAAGCTGGTGCGCTACGGGGACCAGGTGCTGGCGGTGGTGCAGGCCCACGCGGATTAGGGCCCTCGCAGGCCGCGTTGCGCATTGTCATGCACTGGGCGCTGGATTAATGATTCGTTACCGCTGCGTGCGGAACGAGTCTCTCGTGGCGTAGGCAACGGCTTTTCAATCCGCGGGCTCCGGGTGAGCACCGCCGTTTCTGGAGTGCCCGATGCGCAAGATCGCCGCCATTCTCTCGCTGGCCCTGTTGGCCGCCGTTTTTGCCCCGCTGCTGGCCGGCAGCCAGGCGGATGCGCAATCCAAGTGCACGCGGGTGTACACCACCTCGGGCTGGATCACCCGCTGCTAGGCTGGGTTTTCGCCAGGCGCCCCGCCCGCGTGTTTCGCCACGCCGGCGGGGCGCTTTCGTCTCAAGGGGATGGCAACGCGACGTCCAGCGCCGCCAGCCACGCCGCCAGCCGGGCGCGGTTCACGCCGAAATCGGAGCGGCCATAGACGCTGCGCGACCACAGGATCAGCCCGGACTCGGGCGTGACCTGCACGGCGATCAGGTCCGGGTAGTTCAGCAGCGCGCTGCGGGCGACGAAATGCGCCTGCAGTTGGCCATCGAAGACCGCATGCAGGTGGGTGCGCGGCTGCGCCAGGGCCACGCTGCGGATGGCGGCATAGAGCCGGTCCGGCGGCACGGGGTAGCGGCGGGTTTCGATGTCGGGCGCCGGGGCGAAGCCGGGCGGGGCGGCCAACGCGGTGTTGGGGGTGCCGGGGCGGGACAGGCGGGCCATGTCCATCGGTTCCGGCACGGGCAGACCGTCGGCGCCGGTGCCGCGGCAGGCGGGCAGCAGCAGGGCCACCAGCAGGGCGGCCAGGCGCATCATGCTGTCTCCCCGACGGCGGCGGGTTCGGGCAGCAGGCGCAGGCGGATCACGCCGCGCGCGGCCTCCACCGGCACGGGCTTGCCCTTGCGCAGGATCTCCAGCCGGCCTTCGCCGCCCAGGCGCAGTGCCGCCCGGCGCACTGCGGAGAGGTGGCGGTGCCACGCCTCCGGATCGGTGCTGTCGGGCTGGGTGGCGGCCTGGAAGGCGCGCGCCAGTTCCACCGGATCGGCTGATCCCGGCAGGCGCGCGCGCAGGTGGTCGAGAATGAAGGCTTCGAGGGGGACACTCACCCGCCTGTAATGGCGCTGCGGCCCGCCCCCCGCAAGCCCCAGCTACAAACTGGCGTTGGCCCGGAACTGGTCCTCCGGCAACGGCTGGCTGAACAGGTAGCCCTGCGCCTCGTCGCAGCCCAGGGCGGCGAGCAGGCTGCGCTGGGCTTCCGTCTCCACCCCCTCGGCCACCACGCCCAGGCCCAGCGCGTGGCTGGTGTCGATGATCGCCTGCACGATGGCCACGTCTTCGCCATCGTCCGGCAGGGTGCGAACAAGGCTGCGGTCCAGCTTGATCAGCTCCAGCGGCAGACGCTTGAGCATGGAAAGGCTGGCCACGCCGGAGCCGAAATCGTCGAGCGTGATGCACACGCCGAGGTCGCGGATGGCCGAGAGCGCCAGCAGCGTGTCCAGGTCGTCATCCAGCAGGATCGACTCCGACAGCTCGATCTCCAGCCGCTCCGGCGGCAGGCCGGAGCCTTCGATCGATTCGCCGATCTGGCGCAGCAGCTCGCGATCATGCAACTGGCGGGCGGAGACGTTGACCGAAACGCGCAGGTCGCGGTTCCAGCTGACGGCGGAGAGACAGGCGGCGCGCAGCACCCAGGCGCCGATGTCGCTGATCAGCCCGGCCTGCTCGGCGATCGGAATGAAGGAGCCGGGCGCTATAAGGCCGCGCTTTCGGTGCGGCCAGCGGATCAGCGCTTCCGCCCCCGTGACGGCGCCGCTGCGCAGGGCCACGCGCGGCTGGTAGTGCAACACGAATCCCTCCTGCTCCGCGGCGTTGCTGAGGTCGCGGCGCAGGCGGCGGAGATGGGCACGCTCCGCCTGGGTTTCATGCAGCACGGCCACGGGCGGGGTCCGCCTGGGTCGGATGGACCCGGCGGTCGCGTCGCTGGGGCGGATCTGGGACATGGGGGCATCTCACGCGATTCGGGTGGTCTCAATTTGAGAGACAAATCTTTCTCCGACGTTGAGATGCCCCAGCCGATGATATGAATTCGAAGTCTGCGGGACGGTATCCTATTCGTGCGACGTTAACTCCATCCAGCGAGAGTGGGTTGCACTCGCGAGACGGAGCCATGACCCAGGAAGACGATTCCCCACCGGAGCGCTGCCTGCTGAACCACCAGGTATTCACCATGCTCGGCGCTGTCAGCTTTCGCCGCGCCCGCGCCGATGGCACGCCGGTGATGGTGGTGACCCTCGGCGACCGCGAGGCGGTTGTGCCGCTGCGCGCCCTGCAGCGCGAGTTCGGCATCGGCGACGACAGCGCGGACGGGCGCATGCTCGGGCTGATCACCGAAAGCCTCGACTATGTCTGCGGCCTCAGCCTGGGCGACAGGTTGCCGAGCGAGGTGCTGACGGGCCGCGCCAGCTGGGAGCCCTCGGCCGAGCACAAGCGCCTGGCCATGAATATCATCCGCCTGCAGCTGCTCTCCTGGATCGACCCGGATTCGACCGACCCGGCCAAGGGCGACCCGCTGCAGCGGCTGGAGAACGAGCCGGCGCTGCGCCACCAGGTGCAGCTGGCCTTCGAGCGCGCCGCGACCGAGCTGGGCCTGCCCGACCGCGATGCAGTGGTGTCGCTGGTGCAGGAACTGGCGAGCGAGCTGGCCTATATCGAGGCGCTGCGCGACCGGCTGCTGCGCCCGGTGCAGGCCATCACCGCCCGGCTGGAGCGGCTGATGGCCGCCTATCGCGGCGACAGCCAGCGCCAGGAAGCGGCCAGCCGCGTCACCCGCCTGGCGATCTCCGCCCGGCAGACCTTCCAGGAGCGGTTCGACGAGCTGGCGGCGCAGACCGGCGAGGTGATGAGCGCGCTGCGCAACATGGAAAGCCAGCAGGCCTTCATCCGCTCGATCCGCGACCAGCTCTACCGCGAGCAGCGCGCCTGGCAGGCGATCCTGGACGGCTGGGCCGCCAGCGATCCCGCCGAGGAGGTGCCGTGGGACCTGATCACGCGCACCTACCAGTTCCTCGCCCCGCGCTACATGCCGGTGACGGAATGGACCCCGGCCGGCCGCCCGGTTCGCCCGGCCGGAAAGCAGGTGCAGGCGATGTCCTGGTAGGCATCGGAGGCACTTCTCCGGGCCACCCTCGCGAGGCACTCTGGCGCCGCACGCAGGGGAGACAGCAATGACGGGCGAAGACATCAGGCAGGTTGCGGTGATCGGGGCCGGCACCATCGGCGCCAGCTGGACCGCCGCCTTCCTCAGCCGCGGGCTGACGGTGCGGGTATACGATCCCTCGCCCAACGCGCCCGACCTCGTGCGCCGCACCATCGCCGCCGCCTGGCCGGTGCTGCAGCGCCTGGGTGCCACGGCCGATGCCAACCCGGACAATTGGAGCTTCCATACCGACCCCGTGGAGGCCGTAGAGGGCGCGCAGTTCGTGCAGGAGAACGCGCCGGAGCGCTACGAGGTGAAGCAGCTTCTGCTGCCGCGCATCGCCGCCGCGCTGGGGGCGGAGGTGGTGATCGCCTCCTCCAGCTCCGGCCTGCTCGCCAGCCGCCTGTCGGAAGGTTGCGCCCATCCGGAGCGCATTCTGATCGGCCACCCGTTCAACCCGCCGCATCTGGTGCCGCTGGTGGAGGTGGTGGGCCCGCACTGCACGCGCGCGGCCATCGACACCGCGATGGGCTTCTACCGCGCCATCGGCAAATACCCGATCGAGATCCGCAAGGAGGTGCCGGGCCACCTCGCCAACCGGCTGCAGGCGGCGCTGTGGCGCGAGGCGGTGCACCTGGTGGCCGAGGGCGTGGCCAGCGTGGCCGATGTGGATGCCGCCATCAGCGAGGGCCCCGGCCTGCGCTGGGCGCTGATGGGCCCGCACACCACCTTCCACATGGCCGGCGGCGAGGGCGGCATGGATGCCTTCATGCACCATTTGATGCCGGCGGTGACCAGCTGGTGGGCCGATTTGGGCAACCCCGTGATGACGCCGGAGCTGCAGGCGCAGCTGGTGGCCGGCGTGCAGGAGGCCACCGGCGGCAAGCCGATCCCCGAGATGGCCAGGCGGCGCGATGCCTTCCTCACCGCGCTGATCGAACTGCGCCAGAAGACCGGCTAAGTGCAGACCGGATGAGCTTTTCCCCCTTCGACTCCCTGGCCGCCCGGCTGCTGCCCGAACTCGATCCGGGCGATGACGGCTCGCACGATATCGGCCATCTCGCCCGCGTCTGGGCCAATGCGCGGGCGATCCAGGCGGAGGAGGGCGGGGATGCCGAACTGCTCGCCGCCGCGGTGCTGCTGCACGATTGCGTGCACGTGGAGAAATCCTCGCCGCTGCGCGCCCGGGCCTCCCGCCTCGCGGCCGAACGGGCACGCTTGGTGCTGGCCGGGCTGGGCTGGGACGGGGCGCGAATCGAGGCCGCCGCCCATGCCATCGCGGCGCACAGCTTCTCCGCCGGCATCGCGCCCGAAACGCTGGAGGCGCGCATCCTGCAGGATGCCGACCGGCTGGAGGCGCTGGGCGCCATCGGCATCGCGCGGCTGTTCTACACCGCCGGGCGCATGGGCTCGCTGTTCTACGATCCCGCGGACCCGCGCGCCGAGCGCCGGGCGCTGGATGACCGCGCCTTCGCCATCGACCATTTCCGCGCCAAGCTGCTCCGGCTGGAAGGCAGCTTCCAGACCGCCACCGGAAAGCGCCTGGCGCGCGAGCGCACCCGGCTGGTGGCCGAATTCCTGGCGGCGTTCGAGGCGGAGATCGGGCTGCCCGACCCTGCACCGACGCACCCGGAACCGGAACCGGAACCGGGCGATGCGCCCGGGGCTTCCCTGCGACAAGGATGAGGGTGACATGCAGATCCAGGTGAACACCGACGACCACGTGCATGGCCGCGAGGACGTGACCCGCGCGGTGACGCAGGAGGTGGAGCACGCGCTCCATCGCTTCGCCAGCCGGCTGCAGCGCGTGAAGGTGCATCTCGGCGACACCAATGCCGGCAAGCACGGCGCGGACGACAAGCGCTGCATGATGGAGGCGCGCCCCTCCGGCCATCCGCCGGTGGCAGTCACGCACCAGGCGGACACGTTGCCGCTGGCCATTTCCGGCGCGGCGAAGAAGCTGCAGCACCGGCTGGAGACGGTGCTGGGCAAGATCAGCGATGCCAAGCGCCGCGAGTCGATCCGCGACCACAATCCGGGATAGGTTCTAGAACCCCCCGCCGGCCTCCAGCCACACCTGCTCGGCGGGGGTGTTCTGCCGCCCCAGCGCGGCATTGCGGTGCGGGTAGCGGCCGAAATCGCGGATCACCACCAGGTGGCGCCAGGCGAAATCGACCATGCGCGGCTTCCACTCCGTCTCGGGCAGCGATTCGAACAGGCGGACGGACACGTCCTGGTCCACCATCGCCTCGGAATGCTCGATCACGAGGTAGAGGAAGGCGCGCTGCACGGCGGTAACCCGCGCCTCGATGCCGTCGGCCAGGGCGCGGCGCACGATGCGCCGGGCGCGCTCATCGCCGGCGAAGGACAGATGGGAGCCGCGATGGATGTTGCGGGCGAACTGGTCCAGCACCAGCAGCAGCGCCAGCGTGCCCTGGTCATCGGCTGTCCAGTGGTCCAGGGCCCCGGCCTGGGCGGCGGCGACGGTGGGGCCGAAGCGGTCGCGGATCGCGTCGTCGAATTCGGGCCGCTTGGTGAACCAGGGGTCGCGGCGCCAGGCGGTCGCGTCGCCCTGATACCAGAAATCCAGCACATCCAGCGTGTTGGCCAGGGTCGTCGTCATCGTTGGGACTCGGTCATGAAGGCGGCAGCGGATCAGAAACCCCCGCCGGCGTCCAGCCAGGCCTGCTCGGCGGGCGTGTTCTCCCGCCCCAGCGCGGCGTTGCGGTGCGGGAAGCGCCCGAACGCGCGAATCCCGTCGCGGTGGCGGTGGGCGTAGTCCACCACGCTGGCGCGCCATTCCGCCGGCGGCAGGCTTTCGAACAGGCGGATCGAAAAATCCTGGTCTTCCAGCGCTTCCGAGTGTTCGAAGGGCAAATAGAGGAACACGCGCTGCACCGGGGTGAGCTGTGCCTGCGTGCCCCCGTCGATCGCGGCGCGGGCGATGCGGCGGGCATGGGCATCGCCGGCGAAGGCAAGGCGGCTGCCGCGGTGGATGTTGCGGCCGAACTGGTCCAGCAGCAGCAGCAGCGCCAGCGCGCCCTCCGGCGTGGCGGCCCAACCATCCAGCACGCCATCCTGCGCCGCCTGCACGGCGGTGGCGAAGCGGGTGCGGATCGCGGCGTCGAACGCGTCGCTCTTCTTGAACCAGGGGTCGATGCGCCAGGTGTCGGGCTCGCCCTGGAACCAGAAGGCGAGAACGTCGTGCGCCGTGATGCTGTCGGTCATTGGATCACCCTGCCGAAGCGGCCCGCGGTCCAGGGCCAGTAGATGATGGCGGCCCGGCCCACCAGGGATTCGACGGGAACATAGCGCATCCTGCCATCCAGCCGGCTGTCCAGGCTGTTCTCCACGTTGTCGCCCATCAGGAACACGTGGCCGGGCGGCACCTCGAACCGCTCCGTGTTGCGGCCCATCGCCGCGCCGGGGATGCGCAGCACCTCCACCACGGGGCCTTCGGGCAGGGCCCAGGACTCGCGACCGTCCGGCCCGGGCGAGACCGGCACCGGCGCGCCGTTCAGCACCAGCCGACCCTGCACCATCTGCACCGTGTCGCCGGGCAGGCCGATCACCCGCTTCACGTAGGCGGAACCGCCGGGCACGAGGGTGAACACCGCCACCTCGCCACGCCGCACCAGGCTCGCTTCGTACCAGCCCTCCTGCACCACGAAGCGGTCGCCCACCAGCAGCGTGGGGATCATGGAGCCGCTGGGGGCGTAGAAGCTGCGCCAGGCCACGGGATCGCCCGGCACCAGCGCCAGGCCGGCGCCCAGGGCGATGACGCCGGCCGCCACGCCCAATCGCTTGCGCCAGCCGCCCGGCTCGGCGGTGCGTGCCCGGCGCCAGGAATCGATGGCGGCGAACAGCGCCAGGGCCAGCATCAGCACCAGCCAGGCCGCGGCAACCAGCAGCAGCGGCACCGTCACCCGCGCAGCGGATTGCACCGCGAGGTAGCCAAGCTGCCCGGCCAATCCCAGCCCGGCCAGCAGCCAGGCGCGGCGATGGTCCCGCGCCAGCGCATGCCCCAGCCCGGGCAGCAGCAGCGAGACGAGCGCGAGCAGCCCGGCCGGAAGCCGCCTCACCCCAGCGCCCGGGCCAGCACCTGCACCGAATGCAGCGCGCGCCGCCCGCCCAGCGACTCGATCTGGTGCCGGCAGGAGGTGCCGTCGGCCACGATCAGGTCCTCCTCCGCCGCCGCCCGCACCGCCGGCAGCAGCCCGGCCTCGGCCATGGCGCGCGAGGCCTCCTGCGTTTCCGCCTGGTAGCCGAAGGCGCCGGCCATGCCGCAGCAGCTGGAGGCGATCGGTTTCACCGTGAGGCCCGGCACCGCGCGCAGGGCGGCGAGGCCCGGCAGGAAGGCGCCGAAGCTCTTGGCGTGGCAGTGGCCATGCACATGCGCGGTGGCCGCCAGCGCCTGCAGCGGCAGCTTCTCGGCGTGCTTGGCCAGGAACTCGCCCAGCAGCACCGCACGCTTGGCCAGGCTTTCCGCCGCCGGCCCTGGCAGCAGCGAGGCGAACTCATCGCGCAGGGTCATCAGGCAGGAGGGCTCCAGCCCGATCACCGGGCGGTCTCCGGCCAGCGCCTCCAGCGTGCGGCGGGCTTCCTCGCGGGCGCGATCGACCAGGCCGGCGGAGAGATAGGTGCGGCCGCAGCACAGGTTGCGCCCGTCCCAGCTGGCGGCGATCTCCACCTTCAGGCCGACGGCGCGCAGCACCTTCACGGCGGCGCGCAGGATTTCCGGTTCGAAATGGCGGTTGAACGTGTCGGCCAGCAGCAGCACGTCGCCGTTGGCATCGGCCTCGTCGTCGCGGAACGGATTGCCGGCGAATTCCGGCAGGTCGCGCTGGGCGGCGAAGCCGATCCGCTCCGACAGCGCGCGCAGCGCCGGCACCTTGTTGCGCAGATTGGCCAGCGCCGGGAACCGGCTGGCCCAGGGCGCGAGGCGGGGCAGGGCGGCCACCAGCCTGTCGCGCAGCTTCACGCCGTGGCGGTCGGCGCGGGCGGCCTGGACCTCGATCTTCATCTTCGCCATGTCCACGCCGGTTGGGCATTCGCGGCGGCAGGCCTTGCAGGAGACGCAAAGCGAGAGCGCCTCGGCCACCTCCTCGCCCGCCATCGCATCCGCACCGAGTTGGCCGGTCAGCGCCAGGCGCAGCGTGTTGGCGCGCCCGCGCGTCACGTCCTTTTCGTCGCGCGTGGCCCGGTAGCTCGGGCACATCACCCCGGCATCGAAGCTGCGGCAGGTGCCGTTGTTGTTGCACATCTCGACGGCGCCCAGCATGCCGCCGAGCGGGCCGGGCCAGGCGGACCAATCGAGCTTCGGCGTGAATCCGGGGGCAGCGCCGTAGCCGGGCGGGTAGCGCAGCAGCGAGCGGTCATCCATGCGCGGCGGATCGACGATGCGGTTGGGGTTCAGCAGCCCCGCGGGATCGAACGCCGCCTTCACCTGGCCGAAGGCGCCGACGATCCGTTCGCCGAACATCGGCCTGTGGAACTCGCTGCGCACGATGCCGTCGCCGTGCTCGCCGGAATGCGAGCCCTTGTACTCCCGCACCAGCGCGAAGCACTCCTCGGCGATGGTGCGCATGCGGGTCACGTCCGCCCCGTCCTTCATGTTCAGCACCGGGCGCACATGCAGGCAGCCGACGGAGGCATGGGCGTACCAGGTGCCCTTGGTGCCGTGCTTCTCGAACACGTCGTTCAGCCGCTCGGTGTAGTCGGCGAGGTCGGCGAGCGGCACGGCGCAGTCCTCGATGAAGGAGACCGGCTTTCCGTCCCCCTTCATCGACATCATGATGTTCAGCCCGGCTTCGCGCACCGAGGCGATCTCGGCCTGGAACGCGCCGTCGGTGGCGCGCACCACCATGCCGGAATAGCCGAGATCGGCCATCATGATGTCGAGGTCTGCGAGCTTGGCCAACAGGGAAGAATCTTCGTGGCCGTGGAATTCCACCAGCAGGATCGAATCCGGCTCGCCGATCAGCATGCGGTCGATCGTGCTGCGGTAGATCGGGATGGCGCGGCCGAGATCGATCATGGTGCGATCGACCAGCTCCACCGCCTCCGGGTCGAGCGTCACCAGGTGCTGGCTCGCCGCCATCGCGGCACGGAAGCTGGGGAACTGGCAAATGCCCAGCACCTTGCGCGGCTTGATCGGGTGGAGAACGAGCTCCAGCGCCGCGGAGAAGGCCAGCGTGCCCTCGCTGCCCACCAGCAGGCGGGCCAGGTTTTCCCGCCCCTCGGCGCGCGCCCGCGGAGTCAGCGTCTCGATATTGTAGCCGCCGACGCGGCGCAGCTCGGTAGGAAAGCGCGCTGCGATCTCGTCGGCTTCGGCGGCCCCCAGCGCGCGCAGGTCCTGGATCAAGGCGGCGACGCGGGCCGGCATGTCCGCGCCGAGATTGTCCGGCAGGGCGCCGAATCGATGGCCGGTGCCGTCGGCGAGGATCGCGTCGATGGCGCTGACGTTGTCGGCCATCAGCCCGTAGCGGATGGACTTGCTGCCGCAGGAATTGTTGCCCGCCATGCCGCCGATGGTGCAGCGCGCATGGGTGGAGGGATCGACCGGGAAGAACAGCCCGTGCTGCTTCACCGCCGCGTTCACATGGCCGAGCACGATGCCCGGCTGCACCAGGGCGCGCCGGGCCGCAGGATCGACCTCCAGCACGCGGTTGAGGTGCTTGGAGCAATCGATCACCAGGGCGCGGTTCACCGTCTGCCCGCACTGGCTGGTGCCGCCGCCGCGCGGCAGCACGGGGATGCCCGCCTCCCGGCAGATCGCCATCGCCGCGGCCACGTCCTCGATGCGTTTCGGCACCAGCACGCCTACGGGCATCATCTGGTAGATCGAGGCGTCGGTGGCGTAGCGGCCACGGTCACCGGCGGAAAACAGCACCTCGCCTTCGGTTTCGCGCTTCAGGCGGTCGGCGAGCGAGGAGGTGGCAAACGGTGCGTTCATGCGGGAGGATAGGCGCTGGACAGACCCTTTTGGCAAGAAGGCCCACCATGACGCTCGCGCCGCTGTTGAATGCCCCGCTCGCCGTGCAGGTACACGCGTTGGGTGCCGCCAGTGCCTTCGTGCTGGGGATCGTGCAGTTCGCCTCGCCCAAGGGTACGCGCCCGCACCGCATGCTGGGCTGGATCTGGGCGGGGCTGATGCTGGGCGTGGCGCTGTCGAGCTTCCTGATCACCGAGGTGGCGGGGCCGGGCCGGTTCTCCTGGATCCACCTGCTCTCGATCCTGACGCTGGTGATGCTGCCGGTGGCGATCTGGGGGGCGCGGACGGGGCGGATCACCACGCATGAGCGGACGATGAAGGGGCTGTTCCTGGGCGGGTTGGTGATCGCCGGCGCCTTCACCTTCGTGCCGCCGCGCATTCTCGGCCGGATGGTGTTCGGCGGCTGAGGCGATAAGGCCCCGTCTGGCCAATCGGCGCCGCTCCGGGGCATGGTGGCGGCAACGAGGAGCACCACGATGGCCTACTACCAGACCAAGCCCGCCGCCGGCCGCCACTTCCTGCAGATCCCCGGCCCCACCAACGTGCCGGATCGCGTGCTGCGTGCCATGGACAATCCCACCATGGACCATCGCGGCCCCGATTTCGGCAAGCTTGGCGCCCAGGTGCTGTCCCGGCTGAAGCAGGTGTTCCAGACCGAGGGCCACGTGGTGATCTACCCGGCCTCCGGCACCGGCGCGTGGGAGGCAGCGTTGGCCAACACCCTCTCCCCCGGCGACACCGTGCTGATGTGCCGCACCGGCTGGTTCGCGCATCTGTGGCACGAGATGGCCAACCGCCTGGGGCTGGTTGCCGAGTTCATCGAGACCGACTGGCGCCGCGGTGCCGATGTGGCCGCCATTGCCGAGGCACTTGCCAAGGACAGCCAGCACCGCATCAAGGCCGTGTGCGTGGTGCACAACGAAACCTCCACCGGCTGCACCAGCCGGATCGACGAAGTGCGCGCGGCGATCGATACGGCGAAGCATCCGGCGCTGCTGATGGTGGATACCATCTCCTCGCTGGCCAGCATCGACTACAAGCACGACGCCTGGGGCGTGGATGTCACCATCGCCGGCAGCCAGAAGGGGCTGATGCTGCCGCCGGGGCTCAGCTTCAATGCCGTCAGCGCCAAGGCATTGGCTGCCGCCGAAACCGCCAAGTTGCCGCGCAGCTACTGGGACTGGCGGCCGATGCTGGCGGCCAATGCCACCGGCTACTTCCCGTTCACGCCGGCCACCAACCTGCTCTATGGCCTTGATGCCGCCTGCGGGATGCTGCTGGAGGAAGGGTTGGCCAATGTCTTCGCCCGCCACGACCGCCATGCCGAGGCGACGCGCCGGGCGGTGCGCGCCTGGGGGCTGGAGATCCAGTGCGCCGAGCCGAGGCACTATTCCAGCGCGCTGACCGCGGTGCGGGTGCCGGAGGGGCACAGCGCGAACGGGCTGCGGGCGACGATCCTGGAGCGGTTCAACATGTCGCTCGGCAACGGGCTCGGCCAGCTGAACGACCGGGTGTTCCGCATCGGCCACCTGGGCGATTTCGGCGATCTGCAGCTGGTCGGCACGCTGGGCGGCGTGGAAATGGGGCTGCGCGCCGCCGGCATTCCGCACAAGGAGGGCGGGGTGCAGGCGGCGCTGGCCTATCTCACGGGCAACTGAGCTACCGCAGCGGGATGTTCAGGCCGAAGGAGAAGCCCGGCGCCCTGTAGATGGGTGGCGGCGGGGCGTAGTACATCGGTGGCGGGGCGTAATAGACCGGCGGCGGCGCATAGTAGACCGGTGGCGGATAATAGCGCACCGGCGGCGGGTAATAGCGGTGCGGCGGCGGGCCCCAACGGTGAGGGTGCCCGCGCCCGCGGTCCCAGCGCGGATCGGCCTGCGCCGGCGCGGCAAGGGCCAGGAGGCCCACCAGGCACGCCGCCCCTGTTGCCCAGCGAAGCACCGTTGTGGTTGGTCGCATGGAAGCGGCTCCTGTGTTCAGGTCGTCTGGCGGGATAACTTCCCAGCCCGGCGCCGGGATGCATGGGCCGCATTCACGGCGTGGCGGGCTGCAACGCTTCCTGCACAGCCTGGGTGGACAGGCGCAGCGGTCGCAAGTCAGGCCGCAGGGTCGCCAGCGCCACGGCGGCCACCACCACCGTGATGGCGGCCACCACCAGCAGCGGCAGCAGCAGCTTGGCTGCCTCCTTGTTCATTTCAGCAGCGCGCCCACCGCCGTGCCGCCGGCACCGCCAACGAGGCCGCCGGCCAGCAGGCTGCCGCCGGTGAGTGCTGTCAGCGCCACGCCGCCGGCCGCCCCGATGGCGCCGCCGCTCAGCATGCGCTGCTGGGTGGAGGACAGGCCGGAGCAGGCGGCCAGTGGCAGGGCGAGCAGGGCGAGGAGCGGGAGGGTGCGCCAGGTCATCGGGGTCGGTTCCTTCACGTCACGGTTCGGGTCGCGCACCAGAGGTAAACCCCTGGAATCCCGCCTTCAATCCAGGTCACAGCCTTCTCACGCGCCGTGACCGGGCGGGGCTTGCGCGACGCGGGCCGGGCGGGACAGTGTGGCGGCATGGTCGATGGCATGCGCCCTGCGAACCGGCCGGCGGCACCAGCGCGATGGCGGCTGCCCGGGATGGCGGCGTGCCTGGCGCTGCTGGCGGGCTGCGGGCCGTTCGCGCCGGCCCCGCCGCCGCCGCGCCCGGCGGTGGTGCAGCGTCCGGCGGCGCGGCCTGCGCCCAGGCCGACGCCGCCTCGCCCAGTGGTGCCGCAGCCGGACCTGCCGGCGGCCGAGCAGCCGGCGCCTTCGCCTGCGCCCTTGCCGGTGCTGGCGCGGATGCCGGCGGGGCAGGTGGAGACGGTGCTGGGGTCGCCGGAGTCGCGGGTGGCGTCGGGGGCCGGGGAGCGGTGGCGGTATCGCGGGCCCGGCTGCACGCTCGATCTGTTCCTGTTCCCCGATATCGGCAGCGGTGGGTTGGTGGTGCTGGACCGGCGGGCCGGCGGGGCCAGCGAGCAGGAATGCCTGCGCCGGATGCGCGATGGGGCCTAGCGCGCGGCTGGTGCTGGTGGATGACGACCCGGTGTTCCTGCGGCTGCTGGCCGGCAATTTGCGGGCGGCGGGGTATGCGGTGACGGCGTTCAGCGACCCGCAGGCGGGGCTGGCGGCGCTGCTGAACGACAGCCCGGATCTGTGTCTGTTCGATTGGGACATGCCGGGGCTGGATGGGCTGGAGTTGCTGCGCACGCTGCGCGGCGGCGGGGCGACGTATCCGGTGCTGTTCCTGACCGGGCATGCCAGCCCGATGTTCGAGGAGGCGGCACTTTCGGCCGGCGCGGTGGATTTCATCGACAAGTCGCGCGGGCCGGCGATCGTGCTGCACCGGATCGGCCTGGCGCTGTCGCGCGGGGTGGTGGAGGCGGTGCAGGATGTGGCGGTGGGGGCGCTGCTGCTGCAGGAGGGCAGCAAGCGGGCGGTGTGGCGCGGGCAGGTGGTGGCGCTGAGCCGGGGCGAGTTCGAAATGGTGGCGCTGCTGGCGCGGCATGCCGGGCGGGACGTGCCGTATCGCGCGCTTTACGACGCGCTGCATGGCGACGGGTTCCTCGCCGGGCAGGGGGAGGAGGGGTACCGGGCCAATGTGCGGGCGATGATCAAGCGCATCCGGCGCAAGTTCGCCGAGGTGGATCCGGGCTTCGATGCCTTGGGCACCTATGCCGGGTTCGGCTATCGCTGGCAGGTGGGATGAGGGTTCTGGGCTCCTTGCGGCTGAAGGTGCTGGCGTTGCTGGCGATCCAGGTGGCGTTGCCGGTGCTGGTGCTGGGCGTGCTGGGCGATGCGGATGCGGAGCGGCGGGCGCTGCTGCTGGCCGCGGTTTCGGATGCCGGGGGCGCGATCGGGACGGCACTGGCAGCGGAGCTCGAGGGGCTGGCGCCGGCGGATATCGACCGGCTGCCGGCGGCGCTGGAGCGGTTCGCGGGGCCGATGCGCAGCATAAGGGTGCTGCTGCGGCCGGAGGGTGGTGCGGCGGATGCGTTCTTCCTGCTGGCGGCGGCGCCGGGGTTCGCGCCGGAGGGGATGGCTGCGGAGCGGCGGATGTTGCTGGATCTCGGCATCCTGCCGCGGGCGGCGGACCGGTGCGATGCGCCGCGCGGCGAGCCGATCCTGGTGGGGGCCGGGGATGAGGTGCTGACGGCGGTGGTGACGGTGGCGGGGCAGGCCGGGTGCTGGGCGGTGGTGATCGGCACGGCGGAGGCGCGGCTGCGCGGGGTGGCAGATCCGGCGCCCTACTGGCAGCGGCCGGAGGCGCGGGCGGCGGTGGCGATCTATGCGCTGGGGGCGGCGCTGGTGGCGCTGATCTTTTCCGGCGTGTGGCGGGCCTTGCGGCGGATGGAGCGTGTGGCGACGGACCGGGGCGAAGGCTTCGCGGCGGCGGCGGATATGCCGGAGCTGTCGCGGTTGGGCGCCGCCTTCGATGCCATGGTGCTGCGGTTGCGGCGCAGTGCGGAGATGTTGCGCCAGGCGGCGGAGGCGAATGCGCATGCGTTCAAGGGGCCGATCGGGACGATCCGCCAGGCGCTGGAGCCGCTGCGGCGCGATGTGCACGCGGCGACCTGGCTGGCGCCGGTGGATGCGGCGCTGAACCGGCTGGACGGGCTGGTGCGGTCCGCCCGGGTGCTGGACACGGCGGCGGCGGAGTTGCTGGAGCCGGAGCTGGAGGAGGTGGATTTCTCCGAACTGGCCGCCGCCGTGGTGGACGGGATGGGGGCGAGCCATCCCGGGCGGGTGGCGGGCTCGATCGCGCTGGGGGTCGTGGTGCGGGGGCAGGCGGAGGCACTGGAGACGGTGCTGGAGAACCTGATCGAGAACGCGCTGGGATTTTCACCGGCTGAGGCGGTGGTGCGGGTGGCGCTGCGGCGGGAGGGGGTGGAGGCGGTGCTGACGGTGGAGGACGATGGGCCGGGCGTGGCGCCGGAGCGGCTTTCGCACATCTTCGAGCGCTACTACTCGCACCGTCCGGGCACGGCGCCGGGGGCGCATTTCGGGATCGGGCTGTGGCTGGTGCGGCAGCATGTGCTGCTTCTGGGCGGCGCAATCCAGGCGACGAACCGGGCGGGCGGGGGGCTTTTGATGACGGTGCGGTTGCCGGTGGCGGGTTAGTTTCGGGCCTCGAAGAGCAGGACGCGGGCGGGAAGGTCGATCCAGGGCCCCTGTGCCAGGGGGGTGATGGCCTGGGCGATGGCGGTGGCGGCCTGGGTGCGGAGGGCTTCCGGGTGGTCGCGCAGCAGGCGGCCGGTCTGGCCCATGTTGGCGAGGCCGGTGGCGGTGCGGGCGATGTCGTCGGCGGGGAAGCGCATGTTGAAATCGAAGGGGCGGACACGGGCGGTGGGGTAGCTGGCATCGTGCAGCAGGCGCAGCACGCGGGCGGGGTTGCCGAAGGCGAACTGGCCGGGCTCGTTGGGGTCGGAGGCCGGGAGCGGCGGCGCGGGCGGGGGCAGGACGGAGAGGGCGGCCTGGTAGGGGATGTTCATCCAGGGGTTCTCGGCCAGCGGCGCCCAGGCGGCGAAGGCGAAGCGGCCGCCGGGGGTGAGGGAATGGCGCAGGTTGGCGAAGGCGGCGACGGGGTCGCCGAAGAACATCACGCCGAAGCGGGAAAACAGCAGGTCGGCGGGCGGGCCTTCGAGGCGCCAGGTGAGGGCGTCGGCCAGGGTGAGGGTGACGTTGGGCGTGTCCGCGAGGCGGGCGCGGGCAGCTTCGAGGATGACGGCGGAGACATCGAGGCCGGTGACGTGGCCGGTGGGGGCGACCGCGTTGGCCAGGGCGAGGGTGGTGCCGCCGGCGCCGCAGCCGACATCGACCACGCGCATCCCCGGGGTGGGGGCGGCCCAGTCCATCAGGGCGGCGAGCACGGGGGCGAGGCCGCGCTCGGTGCGGGCCTCGCTGGCGGCCCATTGTTCGCCCATCTGGCCGTTCCAGGCCTGGACCTGGCGGGCGTGGCGCTCGGTGGCTTGGTCGGTCATCCACGAATCCAGTTTATTGGAGTGTTGTATTGATGTTGGAACATCAAGCCTACGGGCAAGCCTGGGGGCGAGGAAGCTCCCTGAAGCGGAAGTCTTGTTGCGTCCCTTCCTTCAGGAGATGAAGGTTCTTTCTTGCCTTCCCTTCACCGTGCCTGGGACTTGGCGTGCCGGATCCGTTCCAGAAGGCAGGCCACCACCTCCGGCCCGGCATCCTCCTGCACGAAATGCCCGGCGCGTTCGATGGCATCGAAGGTGGCGCCGGGGATGGTGGCGGCCCAGGCGCGGCCCCAGTCGGGCGGAAAGACGCGGTCGGCGGTGCCGAAGAGGAGATGGACGGGTCCCTGCCAGGCGGCCAGCGCGGCGTAGGCCTGCTGCTGCAGGGCGGCGCCGCCGGCTTCCGGCTCGGCGAAGGGGATGCAGAACGGGAACCGCCGCGCGCCGGCCTTGGCGGCGGGGTTGCCGGCGAAGGGGGCTTCGTAGGCGGCGCGGATCGCTTCCGGGTCGCCTTCGCGGCGGGCGCGGGCGCGCTCGACGATGGCGCCGCAGGGCAGGTCGCCGCGGGTCCAGGCCAGCCACATCGGGTTGGTGGCCGCCGCGCGCCAGGCGCGGATGCCGGGGCCGTACTCGAAGCCCTCGTGATGCAGCCAGGTGTTCATGATGGCCAGGCGCGCAAAGCGCTCGGGCATGGCGGTGGCGTTGACGAGGCCGATCGGCCCGCCCCAGTCCTGCACGAACAGGGTGATTTGCCGCAGGTCCAGCCGCTCGATGAGGCCGCGCAGGCGATCGATGTGGCGCGGGGCGGTGTACCACGCGTCGTCCGTCACCTTGTCGCTGCGGCCGAAGCCGATGTGGTCCGGCGCGACGCAGCGATACCCGGCGGCCAGCAGCGGCGGGATCATGCTGCGGTAGAGATAGGCCCAGGTCGGCTCGCCGTGCAGCAGCAGGGCGACGGGGGCATCGGGCGGGCCTTCGTCGACGTAGTGGGTGCGCAGCCCGTCCCATTCCAGGTAGCGCGGCGCATAGGGCCAGTCCGGCAGGGCCGCGAAGGCGCTGTCCGGGGTGCGGAAGACGGGAAGATCGCTCACAGCGCGGCAGCCCTTTCACGCAGCACGTATTTCTGCATCTTGCCGGTGCTGGTCTTGGGCAGCGGCCCGAACACCACCGTCTTGGGCACCTTGTAGCGCGCCATATTCTCCCGGCAGAAGGCGATCAGCTCCTCGGCGCTGGCGGCGGCGCCGGGCTTGAGCGTCACGAACGCGCAGGGCGTCTCGCCCCAGGTGGCATCCGGCCGCCCGACCACGGCGGCTTCCAGCACGGCTGGGTGCTTGTAGAGCACGTCCTCCACCTCGATGGTGGAGATGTTCTCCCCGCCCGAGATGATGATGTCCTTGGAGCGGTCCTTCAGCTCGATGTAGCCGTCCGTGTGCCACACGCCGAGGTCGCCGGTATGGAACCAGCCGCCTTCGAAGGCTTCGGCGGTGGCCTTGGGGTTCTTCAGGTAGCCCTTCATCACCGGGTTTCCGCGCATGAACACCTCGCCCATGGTGGTGCCGTCCTTCGGCATGGGGGCCAGCGTGCGCGCATCGGCCACCATCAACCCCTCCAGCGAGTGGTAGCGCACGCCCTGCCGCGCCTTGATGCGGGCCTGTTCCTCCATGGGCAGGGCGTTCCATTCCTCCTGCCAGGCGCAGACGGTGACGGGGCCGTAGACCTCGGTGAGGCCATACACATGCGTGATGTGGAAGCCGCGCCGCTCGATCCCGGCGATCACGGCGGCCGGCGGCGGCGCGCCGGCGGTCATGAACTCCACGGTGCGGGGCAGGGCGGGGAACTGCGCATCGGGCACGTTGATCAGCATGTTGGCGATGATGGGGGCGCCGCACATGTGGGTGACGCCGTGGGCGGTGATGGCAGCCAGCACCGCCTGGGGTTCGACGCGGCGCAGGCAGACATTGGTGCCGGCGACGGCGGCCATGGTCCAGGGGAAGCACCAGCCGTTGCAGTGGAACATCGGCAGGGTCCAGAGATAGACCGGGTGCGGGGCCATGCCCCAGGTGAGCACGTTGGAGGTGGCGTTCAGGTAGGCGCCGCGGTGGTGATAGACCACGCCCTTGGGGTTGCCGGTGGTGCCGCTGGTGTAGTTCAGCGCGATGGCGTCCCACTCGTCGGTGGGCAGTTCGATGGGGAAATCGGGGTCGCCGGTGGTGAGGAAGGATTCGTAATCGGTCTCGCCGAGGGTTTTGCCCGGGGGGGCGAGGTCGTCGATCACGTCGATGACCAGGGGGCGGTTCTCGGCGGGGATCTGGGCGAGGGCGGCCTCGATGGTGGCGCTGAACTCGCGGTCGGTGAGGAGGATCTTGGCCTCGCCGTGCTGCAGGATGAAGGCGATGGTGGCGGCATCCAGGCGGATGTTCAGCGCGTTGAGGACGGCACCGGCCATGGGGATTCCGAAATGCGCCTCCCACATCTCCGGGATGTTGGGGAGCATGGCGGCCACCGTGTCCCCTTTGCCGATGCCGCGTTTGGTGAGCGCGCTGGCGAGGCGGCGGCAGCGCTGGCCGGCCTCGGCCCAGGTGATGCGGCGGGTGCCGTGGATGGTGGCGATGCGGGTGGGGTGCACGGCCTCGCTGCGGGCGAGGAAGGACAGCGGGGAGAGGGCGGCGAAATTGGCCTGGTTCTTGGGCAGGTCGTAGTCGGTGGCGGCCATGGCGCGGGCTCCGTTGAATGGCCGTGCTCGGCCTTGGGCGGAGGGTAGCGCCGGATGGCGGCGGGGGGAACGTATGGCGTGATGATGCGACAGAAGGTATCGTATTCCTCAACCAATTCCGTGCCAGAAAGGCGCGGGGTGCCGCATGCGGGCGCTGCGCCCTGCTGCCCTGGCTCCCTGGCGCCCCGGTGGGTTCGGGCCTGTGGGCATCGTGGCTGAAGGACGGGATGTGGATTCGGCGGATATGAGCGCGATGCGGGCGGGGTGGGCCGGATGACGGCCCGGATCCTGATCGTGGACGACGTGGCGGCCAATGTGCGGCTGCTGGAGGCGCGGCTGAGTGCCGAGTACTACCAGGTGGCCACGGCGCAGGACGGGCAGGAGGCGCTGCGGCTGGCACGGAGCTGGCAGCCGGACCTGGTGCTGCTGGATGTGATGATGCCGGGGCTGGACGGCTTCGAGACCTGCCGGGCGCTGAAGCGCGACCCGATGACGCGGCATATCGCGGTGGTGATGGTCACCTCCCTGGACCAGAGTGCGGAGCGGGTGCGCGGGCTGGAGGCCGGCGCCGATGATTTCCTGACCAAGCCGGTGGATTTCACCACGCTGCTGGCCCGCACGCGCTCCCTGGTGCGGTTGAAGCGGCTGCTGGATGAGTGGCGGGTGCGCGGGGAGACGGCCCGCGCGTTGGGGCTGGGCGCGGACGGGGTGAGCCTGCCCTCAGTGGCCGGGGCGCGGGCGTTGATCGTGGATGACTGGGAGGAGTCCGCCGAGGCGATGCAGCAGGCGCTGCTGGAGGAGGGGATCCTGGCCGGGCGTGCCGCCAGCGAGGCGGAGATGATGGCGCTGACGCAGGCGATCGCGTTCGACCTGGTGGTGATCAGCCTTTCGATGGTGGGGGATGACCCCCTTCGCCTGGCCTCCCGCCTGCGGGCGGGGGAGAGCACGCAGGCGGTGCCGATGCTGGTGGTGGCGGAGCCGGAACAGCGCGACCTGGTGCTGCGCGGGTTCGACCTCGGCGCCAATGACTGGCTGCTGCGTCCGCTGGACCCAATGGAGCTGCGGGCGCGGGCGCGCAACCAGATCCGGCGCAAATTCTACCAGGACCGGCTGCGCAGCGACATCGGCCACGCGCTGGAGCTGGCGCTGACCGACCCGCTGACCGGGTTCTACAACCAGCGCTACCTGTCGCGGCACCTGCAGACGCTGCTGGCAGCCGGGGCGACGAACGGGCTGGCGGTGCTGATGCTGGATGTGGACCACTTCAAGCAGATCAACGACCGCTGGGGCCACCAGATGGGCGACCAGGCGCTGATCCTGATCGCGCAGACGCTGCGCAGCCGGATCCGGGTGTTCGATTCGATCGCGCGCTATGGCGGCGAGGAATTCGTGGTGGTGATGCCGGGGACCGGGGAGCTGGACGCGCTGAGTGCGGCGGAGCGGCTGCGCGGGGCGGTGGAGGAGATCCGCTTCGTGCCGGAGACGGGGCTCGCGCATCCGCTGACGGTGAGCGTGGGGATCGCGTGCTGTGCGGCGGGAAGCCAGACGACTCCGGAGCGGCTGATCCTGGCGGCCGACCAGGCGCTGTATGCCGCCAAGCGGGCGGGGCGGAACCGGGTGGAGGTGGGCCAGATGGCCTGAGAGCCGTACACGCGAAAAGGGGCGCTCGCGCGCCCCTTGCGTCCGTGCAGCGATGTGCTGCGGCGGATTACTTGATCTTGGCTTCGCGGTACGCCACGTGCTTGCGCGCGACGGGGTCGTACTTGCGGAACTCCATCTTGCCGGTCTGGGCGCGGGCGTTCTTCTTGGTCACGTAGAAGTGCCCGGTGTCGGCGCTGGAGACCAGCTTGATCTGGATGGTGTTGGACTTGGCCATGGAACGGGATCCCAAGCGAAAAGCGTGATCGGCAGGCGTGCCGGCGGCGGGCCATGCGGAAGGTTCCGCGCAGCCGGGCAGGGCGAAGGCGGCTAGTTACGCACCACGGAGGCCGGCGTCAAGCCCGGCGGTGGAGTCGCGGGCAGGGGGGCGATGATCGGGCGCACGCCCAGGATGGAGCGGGGCGGCAAGGGCGGCATGAGGGCGGCGGTGTAGGAGGCGGGCGAGCGGACAAGCTCGCGCGCGGCCAGCAGATCGAGGTCGCTGCCCTCGGCGGCGGGGCAGATGGCGCGCATCTCCAGCACCGCCGGCGGGGCGAGGGGGGCGCGGGCGGCGCGGTGGCGTTCCAGCCCGGCCTGGAGCGGCTGCAGGCCGCGGGCCAGGGTGGCGAGGTTGCGGGAGAGCGCATCCTGGCCGAGGGAGGTGCAGAGCTGGGGCACCACGCCCAGGGCCTGCAGCGGCCAGCCGCGCGGGGCGAGCAGGCGGGCCCAGGTGAGGGAGAGCTCCCCGCCATCGGGCAGCGGGGCGATGGTTTGCACCAGGCCCTTGCCGAGCGTGGTGCTGCCGACGACGACGGCGCGGCGCTGGTCCGCCAGGGCGGCGGCCAGCACCTCGGCGGCACTGGCGCTGCGGCCATCGACGATGACGATCACCGGCAGGCCCGGGGCAAGGTCTCGCCCGCCATCGGCGCGGTATTCCACCGCGGCGGCGGGGTCGCGCCCGGCGGTGACGGCCACGACGCCGCCCGGGACCAGCATGGCCGAGGCGGCGACGGCCTGGCGCAGCAGCCCGCCGCGATTGCCGCGCAGGTCGATCACGATGCCCTGCAGCGCCGTGGCGCCGGCCGGGGGCGCGGTGGTGCCGGCGATCAGCTCCTGCCCCAGACGGGCGGCGGTGTTGGCGGCGAAGCTGGTGATGCGGACGACCAGCAGTTCCTCCCGCCGCGTGGCGGTGACGGTCTCCTCCGGCAGGGAGACGCGTTCCAGCACCAGGGTGCGGGTGCCTTCGCGGCCGCGCAGGGCCAGGGTGAGGCGGCTGCCCTCGGGCCCGGCGAGGAGGGCGTTGATGGACTGCAGGTCCGCGCCCTGCACCGGCTCGCCGTCGATGGCGGTGATGCGTTCGCCGGCGCGGATGCCGGCAAGCGAGGCGGGGCCACCGGGCTGCACGGCTTCGACCAGCACCTGGCCGGTGCGCAGCATGGGCTTGAGGCCGACGCCGGCGCGGCCGGTGCGGCGGGCGCGGTCGGCGGCGGCCTCGGCGGGGGTGGCGTAGCGGGAATAGGGGTCGAGGTGGTTGAACAGCTCGTCGAAGAAGCTGCGCAGGATGCCACCTGTCCCGGCGCGGCGGACGGCATCCGAGCTGTCCCACGCGGCGCGGACCATCTGGGCCACGGCCTCCCCCCAGGCGGCGGCGTTGTCGGGCGCGGGAACGGGGCGGCTGAACAGCACGCGGCTGGGGCCGATCAGGCGCAGGGTGCGGCCGGATTGGAGATCGGCGGTGAGGCGGGCATCGAGCGTGGTGAGTCCGCGCAGGCCCCACATGGCCATCTGCGCCACCGGGATCGGCTCCAGCGTGCGCGGGGCCATGAAATCGAAGGCGGTGGCGGCCACGGCCGCGACGAGGGTGGGGCTGAGGCTGGGGCCGGTGCCGAACGGCTCCGCGCGGGCGGCGCGGTCGGGCGCCACCAGGGCCAGCAGAAGCAGCAGGAGCCAGGAACGGTTCACCGGTGCCGCCGGGGCCCCCCATTGCGCGCGGGGGCGCGGGAGAAGCGCTGGCTTCCGCCGCGGCCGCCCTGGGAGCCACCAGGAGACGTGCTGCCCTGCATGATCTGGAAGATCAGGCCGCCGGTGATCGGGCTCGCCTCGGCCAGCCGTGCCTCCACTTCCTGCGCGAGGCGGAAGGTGAGGCCGCCGCGGCGGCCGGTCAGCGTTTGTGCCGCTTCGTCGTGCATCCAGAAATCGTCCGGCAGGGAGGAGATGGGCACCAGGCCGCTCGCTCCGCTATCCGCCACTGTGACGAAAAGGCCGAACCGGGTCACGCCGGAAATGCGGGCGGCGAACACGGAACCGACCTTGTCGGCCATGAAGGCGGCCAGATAGCGGTCGATCGCGTCGCGTTCGGCCAGGGCGGCGCGGCGTTCGGTGGCGGTGATGTGCTCGCAGGTGTCCGGCAGGGCCGGAACCTCCTCCTCCGAGAGGCCGCCCACGCCGAGTCGCAGCCCGGTGATGAGGGCGCGATGCACGCAGAGATCGGCGTAGCGGCGGATCGGGCTGGTGAAATGGGCGTAGCGAGACAGTGCAAGGCCGAAATGGCCGATGTTCTCGATGTCGTAGGCAGCCTGGGACTGGCTGCGCAGCATCACCTCGTTGACCAGCTGGGCGTGCTCGGTGCCCTCGACCTTCTTCAGCACGCCGAGGAGGTCGCGCGGATGGACCTGGCCCATGGGCGGCAGGGAGATGTCGAACTGGCGCAGGAAGGTGCGCAGGTTGGCGAGCTTCTCGTCGGTCGGCGGGGCGTGGATGCGATAGACGCAGGGGCGGTGGAGGTGCTCCAGCTCCTCGGCGGCGCAGACATTCGCCAGCACCATGAACTCCTCGATCAGCCGGTGGCTGTCCAGGCGCGGGCGCGGGGCGACGGAGAGGACGCGGCCGTCATCGCCGAGGATCACCTTTCGCTCCGGCAGGTCGAGGTCGAGCGTGCCGCGGGCGAGGCGGGCGCCGAGCAGGGCGCGGTAGGCGGCGTAGAGGCTGGGCAGCGGCAGATCCAGGTCGTCGCCGGCATCCTGGGCCTGCTGGACCTGTTCGTAGGTGAGGCGCGCGGCGCTGCGCATCAGGCCGCGGCCGAAGCTGTGCGACCGCTTCTTGCCGTCGGCATCCACGATCATCTCGACGAACAGGCAGCCGCGGTCCTCGTGCGGGCGCAGGCTGCACCAGCCGTTGGAGAGCGCCTCCGGCAGCATCGGCACCACGCGGTCGGGGAAGTAGCAGGAATTGCCGCGGGTGCGCGCGGTGCGGTCCAGCGCCGAGGCCGGGCGGACGTAGTGGGCGACATCCGCGATGGCGACGATGAGACGGAAGCCGCCTTCATGCGGTTCGGCATAGACCGCGTCGTCGAAGTCCCGCGCATCCTCGCCGTCGATGGTGACGAGCTGGGTGTCGCGCAAATCGGTGCGGCCGCGCACGGTCACGCCGCGGGCCTTGGCGGCCTCGGCCAGCGCCTCGGCGGAGAATTCCGTCGGGATGTCGTGGGTGTGGATGACGATGAGGCTGACGGAGCGGGCATCGCCCATGGCGCCGAGGCGTTCCACCACGCGGGCCGGCTTGGGGCCGTAGTGGCGGCCAGGGGCCGACAGCGGCGCGCCCAGCACGATCTCGCCGTCCTCGGCGCCGTTGTGCTCGCCGGCGGGCACGAGCCATTCGGCCTTGGCGCGCCGGTCCGTGGGAATGATGCGGGCCTCGTCGCGGCTGCCGCGGGCGGCGCGGAAGACGCCGAGGATGCGGCCGGGCTCGTCCGACAGCCGCTTCATGGTGCGGCCTTCGTACTTGCCCTGGCCGGTTGGCTTGAGGCGGGCAAGCACGCGCTGGCCCGGCGCCAGGGCAGGGCGGCCGGCGGGTTCCGGGACCATCAGGATCATCGGCGGCGGGCCCTGGCCGCGCCAGTCCACCGGCTTGGCGATGGCGTCGCCATCGTGGTCGGTGCCGGTCACCTGCACCACCGTGACATCCGGCAGGCGGTTCGATTCCGACCGATGCAGGGGGCGGTTGCGGCCGACGGGGGTGGTATCGGCCTTGTCGCCGATCTGCTTCATCAGGCGGCGAAGCGCCACGCGGTGCTCGGGGCCGAGATTGAAATGGCGGGCGATCTCGCGCTTGCCGACATGGCCCGGCGAGTCGGTGACGAACTGGCGCACCGCCTCCAGGCTGGGCAGGCCGGAGGGCGAGGTGTCGCCCACGCTGCGCTCGCCCTCATCCGAAACGGCGCGGCGCTGTCTGGCGCCGGGGCGAACAGGCCGCGCCATGCTAGACGGCTGCCTTGCGCGGCGCGGCTTTGGCGGCGGGCTTCTTGGCCTTGGCGGCCGGCTTGCGGGCAGGCGCCTTCTTCACCGCGGCCGGCTTGGCGGCGGCCTCGGCGGCCGGGGCGGCCTTGGCGGTACGGCCCTTCGCACCCTTCTTCATGCCGCCGCGCGGCTTCAGCGCCTTGCCCTTCTCGGCGAGCAGCGCGACGGCATCGGCCAGCGTCATGTCGTCCATGGTCATGTCGCGCGGCAGGTTGGCCACCGTGTTGCCGTGCTGGGCGTAGGGGCCGAAGCGGCCCTTGCGGACCAGGATCGGCTCCTTGTCCTTCGGGTGCGGGCCCAGGGTGCGCACGCTGGCGAGCTTCTTGGCCAGCAGGTCCACGGCGCGGTTGACGCCGACCACCAGCACGTCGTCGTCCTTTTCCAGCGAGGCGAACACGCCGCCCATCTTCACGAAGGGCCCGAAGCGGCCGAGCCCGGCCTCCATCGGCTCCTTGGTTTCCGGGTGGATGCCGATCAGGCGGGGCAGGGAGAGCAGGGAGATGGCCTGCTCCAGCGTGATCGTATCGCCATCCATGCCGCGCGGCAGCGAGGTGCGGCGCGGCTTGGTCTTGCTGCCCTCCACCTGCTCGCCCTGCTGGGCATACAGGCCATAGGGCCCGCGGCGGACGACGATCTCCTCGCCGGTATCGGGGTGGTGACCGAGGACGCGCATACCCTCCTTCAGCGTGTCGTTCGCCTCCTCGCCGCCATCCACGGCCAGGCGGCGGGTGTATTGGCAGCCCGGGTAGTTGGAGCAGCCGATGAAGCTGCCGTGGCGGCCGAGCTTGAGGCCGAGGCGGCCGGCCTTGCAGGAGGGGCATTCGCGCGGATCGGTGCCGTCATCGCGCGCCGGGAAGAAATGCTGGCCGAGTTCCTCATCGAGCGCGTTGATCACGTCGGTGATCTTGAGGTCCTTGGTCTGCTCCACGGCCTTGGAGAAATGCGCCCAGAAGGCGTGCATCACCTGGCGCCAGTCGGCCCGGCCGCCGGAGATGTCGTCGAGCTGTTCCTCCAGCCCGGCGGTGAAGCCGGTATCGACGTAGCGTTCGAAGAAGCTGGTGAGGAAGGCCGTCACCAGCCGGCCGCGGTCCTCCGGCACGAAGCGGCGCTTGTCCAGCTTCACGTATTGCCGGTCCTGCAGCACCGAGAGGATGGAGGCGTAAGTGGAGGGCCGGCCGATGCCCAGCTCCTCCATCTTCTTCACCAGCGAGGCCTCCGAGAAGCGCGGCGGCGGCTGGGTGAAGTGCTGCTCGGCGGTGACCTGGCCTGATTTGAGGGGATCGCGCTCGCCCATCGGGGGCAGCATGCGGTTGTCGCTGTCGGCGTCCCCGCCCGGCTTTTCCTCGGTCACTTCCTCGCGGTACAGCTTCAGGTAGCCGTCGAAGGCCAGGATGGAGCCGTTGGCGCGCAGGCGGGGGCCATCGGGTTTCGTGGGGTCGGCGATTTCCACCGCGACCTGGTCGAACTCGGCCGACTGCATCTGCGAGGCGACGGCGCGCTTCCAGACCAGCTCATACAGGCGCTGCTGGTCGTGGGTGAGGTAGCGGGCGACGCTCTCGGGCGTGCGGGACACATCGGTCGGCCGGATCGCCTCGTGCGCCTCCTGGGCGTTCTTGGCGCGGGAGGTGTATTCGCGGGCCTGGGCCGGCAGGTATTTGTCGCCGAAGCCTTCGCGCACATAGCCGCGGATCGCATCGATCGCCTCGCGCGCCATCTGCACGCCGTCGGTGCGCATGTAGGTGATCAGGCCGGTGGTGTCGCCGTCGATATCGACACCTTCATACAGGCCCTGGGCGACGCGCATGGTCTGCTGGGCGCCCATGCCGAGCCGGCCGGAGGCATCCTGCTGCAGGGTGGAGGTGGTGAAGGGCGCCGGCGGGTTGCGGCGCACGCGGCGGCGCTCGACGGAGGCGACGGAGTAGTCGCCGGCCTCCACCAGCGCGCGGGCGCGCTCGGCCAGGGCGGCGTTGTTGAGGTCGAACTGGTCGAGGCGCTTGCCGTCCAGATGCGTGAGGCGCGCGGTGAACGGGGCGCCGCTGGGCGTGAGCAGCCCGGCCTCGATGGTCCAGTATTCCCGGGCGCGGAAGGCCTCGATCTCCGCCTCGCGCTCGCAGATCAGGCGCAGCGCGACAGACTGCACGCGCCCGGCGCTGCGGCTGCCGGGCAGCTTGCGCCACAGCACCGGGGAGAGGGTGAAGCCCACCAGGTAGTCCAGCGCGCGGCGGGCCATGTAGGCCTCGATCAGCGGCTGATCCAGCTCGCGCGGATGGGCCATGGCGTGGCGCACCGCGGTGCGGGTGATCTCGTTGAAGGTGACGCGCTCCACCCTCACGCCCTTGAGGACGTTCTTCTCCTCCAGCGCCGCCCGCACATGCCAGCTGATCGCCTCGCCCTCGCGATCCGGGTCGGTGGCGAGGTACAACGTTTTCGCCCCCTTCAGTGCCTTGGCGATCGCGGTGATTTGACGGGCGCCGCGCTCGTCGGCCTCCCAATCCATCGCGAAATCCTCGTCCGGGCGGACGCTGCCATCCTTGGGCGGCAGGTCGCGCACGTGACCGAAGCTGGCCAGCACCGTGTAGTTGCCGCCCAAGTACTTGTTGATGGTCTTGGCCTTGGCGGGCGATTCGACGACGACGACGTCCGACATCCGAAATCCTCGAGAAGGCGGCGGGGATCAGCCCCCGCCCAGCAGCGCCACCCGGTTTCCCGGCAGCGTCTCGATGCGTCCCGCGATCTCGAGGTCCAGCAGGACCGTCAGCACCGCGGGACCGGGTAACTGGCAGCGCCGGATCAGATCGTCAACCGCCGTGGGGGTGGGGCCCAGCAGTGCAACAACGGCGGCCAGGGTGCGGGCATGGTCGCCTTCGGGCAGGAATTCGGGGGGCTCATGGGCCTCCTGGGCCTCGGCGAGGCCGAGCTGGCCGCGCAGGCGGGTGGCATCCCGGGGCAGGGCGGCGAGGATGTCGTCGGCGGTTTCGGTGAGGTGGGCGCCATCCCGGATCAGGCCGTTGGCGCCGCGGGCGCGCGGATCGAGCGGGGAGCCAGGGATGGCGAAAACCTCGCGGCCCGCCTCGGCGGCCAGCCGCGCGGTGATGAGGGAGCCGGAGCGGGGGGCGGCCTCCACCACCAGCACGCCCAGGGCGAGGCCGGCGATCACGCGGTTGCGGCGCGGGAAGTGGCGCGCCTGGGGCTGCACGCCGGGCGGCAGCTCGGCCACCACGGCGCCGTTCTCGGCGATCTGGCGCTGGAGGTCGGCGTGTTCCGCGGGGTAGGCGACATCGGGCCCGCCGGCGATGCACGCAATGGTGATGCCGGTGCGCAGCGCGCCGCGATGGGCGGCGGCGTCGATGCCGCGGGCGAGGCCGGAGACAACCGCCAAGCCCTGTTGCGCGAGATCGGCGGAGAGCGATTCGGCCAGGCGCTGGCCATTGGCCGAGGCGTTGCGGCTGCCCACCACGGCCACGGCGCGCCGGGAGAGCAGGGCGGGGTCGCCGAGCACGGCGATCACGGAAGGCGCGTCGTCCAGCCGTGCCAGCAGCGCGGGGTAGGCGGGGTCGTCCTGGAACAGCAGGCGGCCGCCCATGGCGGCCACGCGGTCGGTCTCGCGGCGGGCATCGCCGGCACTGGGGATGCGCGGCGGGGTAGCCCGGCCGGCGGCGCGGGCGAGGGCGGGCAGGGCGTCCAGCGCCTCCGCGGCACTGGCATAGCGGCGCATCAGGCGGCGCCAGGCGACCGGGCCGACGCCCTCCGTGCGGGCGAGGCGGAGCCGGTCGGTGGGGTCGTTCACTTCTTGCCTATGCGCGGCTCGGTGCCGGCGGCGAGGCGGGCGATGTTGTCCTTGTGGCGCTGCCAGATCAGGGCGGCGACGATGGTGGTGGCGATCAGCAGCGGGAACGGCACCTGCAGCACGGCGGCGGCCACCGGGGCGGCGGCGGAGGCGGCGAGCGCGCTGGCCGAGGAGATGCGGATGGTGAAGGCGCAGATGAGCCAGATGGCGCCGCAGATCAGCGCCAGCGCCCAGTTGGCCGCCAGCAGCACGCCCACCCCGGTGGCCACGCCCTTGCCGCCCTTGAAGCCCAGCCAGACCGGGAACATGTGGCCCACCACCGCCAGCACCCCGGCGGCATAGCCGGCATTGGGGCCCACCAGGTGCCAGCCCAGGAACACCGCCGCCGCGCCCTTGCCGGCATCCAGCAGCAGCGTGGCCGCGGCCAAGGATTTGCGGCCGGTGCGCAGCACGTTGGTGGCGCCGATGCTGCCGGAGCCGATCTGGCGGATATCCCGGGTGCCGGCCAGCCGCGTGACCAGCAGGCCGAACGGAATGGAGCCCAGCAGGTAGCCGGCGGCCAGCGCGAGCACCCAGGGCAGCAGGTCGTTCATCCGAACACGCGCCTTCCCGCCTTCCAGGTGCCGAGCACGCGGCCTTCCAGGGCGCGGCCGTCGAACGGGGTGTTCTGCGCCTTGCCGGGCATCTCGCCGGCCTCCACGCGCCAGGAGCGCTCCAGGTCGAACAGGCACAGATCGGCGGGCGCCCCCTTTGCCAGCGTGCCGGCCTCGGCCCCCAGCAGGCGGGCGGGGGCGACGGTCAGCAGGGCCAGCGCCTTGGCAAGGCCAACCTTGCCGGAATGCACCTGGGCCAGCGTGACGGCGAGCAGCGTGGCCAGCCCGGTGCCACCGGGGGCGGCCTGGGCGAAGGGCAGGCGCTTGTCGTCGGCATCGCGCGGCTGATGGTCGCTGGCAATGGCGTCGATCGTGCCATCGGCCAGGGCGGCGACCACCGCGAGGCGGTCGGATTCGGCCCGCAGTGGCGGGGAGAGCTTGGCGTAGGTGCGGAAATCGCCGATCGCCGTCTCGTTCAGGTCGAAATAGGGCGGCGCGGTGTCGCAGGTGACATCCAGGCCTTCCGCCTTCGCCGCACGGATCAGATCAAGCGCCTCGGCCGTGGAGACATGCGCGAAGTGGATCGCGCCCCCGGTCATCCGCGCCAGCCGGATGTCGCGCCAGATCATGAGCGCTTCGGCGGCCGGCGGAATGGCCGGCAGGCCGAGCCGGGTGGCCAACTCCCCCTGGGTGGCGCAGCCGGACCCGGCCAGCGAGGGCTCCTCCGGGTGCTGCACGATCCGCGCCCCCCATTGCGCGGCATAGGCCAGCGCAATCCGCATCACGCGGGCCGAGGCCACCGCGCGCGAGCCATCGGTGAACGCCACCGCCCCGGCTTCGCGCAGCAGGCCGAGCTCGGCCAGTTCCTCGCCCCGGCGCCCCTTGGTAACGGCGGCATAGGGCAGCACGGTCAGCGCACCCGTCTCCTCGCCGCGCGCGCGCAGCAGCCGCACCAGGCTGGGATCGTCGATGGCCGGCTCGGTATCCGGCAGGGCGGCCAGGGTGGTGATGCCGCCGGCCGCCGCCGCGATGGCGGCACTGGCAATGGTCTCGCGGAACTCGCCGCCGGGCTCGCCCAGCTCCGCCCGCATATCCACCAAGCCCGGGCAGAGCACCGCGCCGCCGGCATCCACCAGCGTGGCGCCCTCCGGCCGGCCAAGGGCGGGGCCGAGATCGGCGATGCGGCCATCGCGCACCAGCAGCCCGCCGATCTGGTCCAGGCCGGAGGCGGGGTCGATCAGCCGGGCATTGAGAATCAGCGTATCAGTCATTGCGCGTCGCCCGGGCCAGGATATCCAGCACCGCCATGCGCACGGCCACGCCCATCTCCACCTGTTCCTTGATCACGCTGCGCACGGGATCGTCGGCAATCGCGCTGTCGATCTCCACGCCGCGGTTCATCGGGCCCGGATGCATCACGATGGCGTCGTCCTTCGCCCAGGCGAGCTTCTCGGCATCCAGCCCCCAGAAGCGGAAATACTCGCGCGGGCTCGGCACCAGGCTTCCGGCCCCCGACATGCGCTCGCGCTGCAGCCGTAGCATCATCACCACATCAGCACCTTGCAGCCCGGTCTTCATGTCGTGGAACACCTCCACGCCAAGCCGCTGGGCCTGGTTCGGGATCAGCGTGGGCGGCCCCACCACCCGCACGCGGCTGCCCATCGCCGTCAGCAGGTGGATGTTGCTGCGCGCCACGCGGCTGTGCTGCACATCGCCGCAGATCGCCACCGTCAGCCCCTCCAGCCGGCCCTTGTGGCGGCGGATGGTCAGCGCATCGAGCAGCGCCTGGGTCGGGTGCTCATGCGTGCCGTCGCCGGCATTGATCACCGCGGCATCCACCTTCTGCGCCAGCAGGTTCGGCGCGCCGGACTGGCCGTGCCGCACCACCAGCAGGTCACAGTTCATCGCATTCAGCGTCGCCGCGGTATCCAGCAGCGTCTCGCCCTTGTTCACGCTGGAGGAGGCGACCGACATGTTGATCACATCCGCCCCCAGCCGCTTGCCAGCCAGTTCGAAGCTGGTGCGGGTGCGGGTGCTGTCCTCGAAGAACAAATTGATCAGGGTGCGGCCGCGCAGCAGGTCGCGCTGCGTCTTGCCGGAGCGGTTGAGCAGCACGTAGCTCTCCGCCAGATCGAGCATGGTCTCGATCTGCGGCGGGTACATGCCCTCGATCTGCAAGAGGTGGCGTGGCGCGGTGATCAACGCTGCGGGTCCCGACTCCGTTCGGGGCCGCACACTAGCCAGCCTTGCGCGCCGGCGCCATGCAGGGCGCTTGCTGCATTGCAGCATAAACTGCTAGCTGCGTCCGCGAACCGGAGAACCCCCATGCGCATCGACGCCATTCCCATCGGCATCAACCCGCCCGAGGACGTGAACGTGATCGTGGAAGTGCCGATCGGCGGTGAGCCGATCAAGTACGAGCTGAACAAGGAGGCCGGCACGCTGTTCGTGGACCGCTTCCTCCACACCCCCATGCGCTACCCCGGCAATTACGGCTTCGTGCCGCACACGCTGAGCGAGGATGGCGACCCGATCGACGTGCTGGTGGCCAACACCCGCCCGATCGTGCCCGGCGCGGTGCTGAACGTGCGCCCCGTCGGCGTGCTGAAGATGGACGACGAGGCGGGCGGGGACGAAAAGATCATCGCCGTGCCCTCGCCCAAGCTCACCAAGCGCTACCTCAACGTCACCAGCTACCAACACCTGCCGGCGATCACGCTGGAGCAGATCCAGCACTTCTTCGAGCACTACAAGGACCTGGAGCCGGGCAAGTGGGTGAAGGTGATCGGCTGGGGCGATGCGGCGGAAGCCCGCGCCATGATCGTGGCGGCGATCGAACGGGCGAAGGCCGCCGGCTAGGCCCTCAGCCCGAAAGCCGCTGCCGCGCATGCCGATGAGGAAGACAACGACATCGCCCGCCATCCCGGCGGCCATGCGCTCGGCAACGATACCGGGCATGCGAACCTCGCCGGCCGGGGAGGGTTGCGTGCCGGTCACGCCCGGCGCGGCCGCAATGGCTTGTTAACCCGCGTCTGCTGATCTGCCGGCTTCATCGCCAAAACAGCGAGACGCCATGACCCTCCCGCCGCTTTCGCCTGCCGTTCCCGGCCAGGTGATCAACTACATCTATCCGGCCCTGTGGGTGGCCAACGACCTGCCCGAGGTGGTGCGCCTGGCGCAGGAGATCATCGCCCGCGTCCCCGGCGGCGTGCACCTGGCCGACAGCTTCCTGGCCTGGGGGCGCAACAACTCCATGCTGGAGGACACCGCCTTCCTGCGGGCCTGGGCCGGCAACAACGAAAGCGATTCCGACCGCACCGCCATCTGGCGCCGCTACATCCTGGCCACCGCCGGCTACCACGCGGTGCAGCTGGACGGCGATTTCGTCGAATGCGGCTGCTACCGCGCCGTGGGCCTGAAAACCGTGGTGGACTACCTCGGCGGCCCGGCCTTCCCGCGCGGCGCCTGGGGCTACGACCTGTTCGAGTACGAGAAGGGCATGGCGCACCACGCCATGCCGGCGCATGGCCCAGACCTGCTGGAAACCGTGCGCGCCAAGTTTGCCGGCTACAACACGGTGCGCATCGTGCAGGGCGAGATCCCGGCCAGCTTCGCCCAGGGCATGCCGGAGCGCATCGCCTGGCTCCACCTGGACCTGAACCAGCCCGCCGCCGAACTCGCCGCCCTCGATGCCCTGTTCGACCGCATCGTGCCCGGCGGGCTGCTGATCCTGGACGATTATGAATGGGCCATGGCCTATCGCGGCCAGAAACTCGCCGAAGACCCGTGGTTCGAGGCCCGGAAGTACCGGGTAATCCCGTTGCCGACGGGGCAGGGGTTGGTGATCAAGCGCTAGGCGCGGAGAAAAGGACGCAGGAAAGAAGGACGGGAACCGCCAAGGCGCCAAGGAAACCGAGCCCTTGGCGAACCTTGGCGCTCCTTGGCGCCTTGGCGGTTTCCTTCCTTCGTCCCCAGCCCCTCCCGCTATTCCTTTTTCTCCCGATAATCCCCAAACGCCTTGTCCCGAAGGCTCAACGTCTCCCGCACCGAACTCCCATCCCGCTTGAAATTGGCCCGGTACTCCAGGCTCGCCTTGGTGGTGAACGCCAGCGCCTGCAGCTCCGTCCCCGCCCGGATCGCCGCCCGCAGCCCCATCGCCTCCATCGCCCGGTGCACGCTGCGCTTGTTGATCTGG
>JBIKOJ010000352.1:0-3070 GCA_044358135.1 Acetobacteraceae bacterium
ATAGGCCTCGGGGTCCCAGTTGAAGGTGAGTTCCACCTGGGCGGCTTCGCCGGGCACGGCGAGGAAGACATTGGTGAAGCGGCCCTTTTCGCTGGAATAGCGGCGCACTTCCTTGAGGCCGATGACATCGAAGAAGGCGACGGTGTCGTCGATGGAGGACACGCGGATCATCGTGTGCAGGTATTTCATGACGGGGCTCCCGGAGATCGTGGTGGGCGCGTTGTGGCAGAAATCGGCGCGCGGCGGGAGGGGCGGTTGCCGGTGGCGGGCACGGGCCGCACACTCCGGCGCACAGCAGCAGATGGGGTATGGCATGTCCTCTCGTTTCCTCGATGGCCGCGTGGCGGTGGTGACCGGTGCGGCACATGGCATCGGCGCGGCCTGTGCGCGCGTCTATGCCGAGGCCGGGGCCACCGTGGTGGTGTCGGACGTGGATGCGGCGGGCGGGGCGGCGACGGCGGCTTCCATTCCCGGGGCCAGCTTCTTGGCCTGCGATGTGTCCAAGGCGGGCGAATGCCTGGCGCTGGTGCAGCGCGTGGTGTGCGAGCACGGGCGGATCGACATCCTGCACGCCAATGCGGGGATCGAGCTGTGCCGCTCGATCTGGGACACGACGGACGAGGAGTGGGACCGGATCGTGGCGATCAACCTCTCCGGCAGCTTCTGGTGCGCGCGCGATGCGATGAAGGCGATGCGCGCGGCGGGCACCGGGGGGGTGGTGACGCTGACGGCTTCGCCGCACGCCTTCGTCACCTCGCGCGAGATTGCGGCCTATGCGGCGACGAAGGCGGGCCAGGTGGGGCTGATGCGGGCGATGGCGCTGGAGGGCGCGCCCTTTGGCATCCGGGTGAATGCGGTGCTGCCGGGGGCGACAGATACGCCGATGCTGCAGCGGGAGGCGGAGTCGTCCGGTGATCCCGCGGCCCTGCTGGCGACGTTTGCGGCGGCGCAGCCGATGGGGCGGCTGGTGCGGCCGGAGGAGGTGGCGCGGGTGGCCGCCTTCCTGGCCAGCGATGCGGCCAGCGGTGTCACGGGCAGTTGCGTGGCGGCCGATGGCGGGCTGATGGCGGCGATCAATGCCGGGGCGGGCATCTCCTATACCGGGGAGACGCGGGCATGATGCCGCCGATCACGGAAGGCTGGCGGCTGACCAAGCCGGCGGCCTCCGGCAAGCGGGGCGTGGTGGTCTCCCAATGCCGGGCGGGGGCGGAGACGGGGGTTGCCATTCTGGAGGCAGGCGGGAACGCGGTGGATGCGGCCGTGGGCACCGCGTTGGCGCTGGCGAGCCAGGAGCCGTGGAATTCCGGGCTGGGGGGATATGGCGGGTTCGCGGTGGTGCATCGCGCGGGCCAGGCGCGGGCGGAGGTGGTGGATTTCGGGCCGGTCTCGCCGCGGGGGCTCACCACGGACAGCTTCAAGCTCACCGGCCGCATGACCGAGACCGGGTTCCGCTGGCCGGAGGTGGAGGGGGACGCGAACATCCACGGGCCGCTGGCCGTCGCCGTGCCGGCGGCGGTGGCGGGGTGCGAGGCGCTGCACACGCGCTGGGGCCGGTTGCCGGTGGCCGAGGTGATGGCGCCGGCGGTGGCGCTGGCGCGGCAGGGGCTGCGGCTGGATTGGTTCGCGGCGCTGAAGATCGCCGCCGCCGCGCGCGACCTGCGGCGCTACGGCGAAAGTGCGCGCATCTATTTGCGCGACGGGCTGCCGCCGGTGCCGCCGGCGGAGGGCAATCCGGGCACCATTCCGCTGGGCAACCTGCCGGCCACCATGGAGCGCCTGGCGCGGGCCGGGTGGCGCGATTTCTACGAGGGCGAGATCGCGGCGGCCTTCCTGCGCGACCAGAAGGCGGTGGGCGGGGTGATCGATGCGGAGGATTTGCGCGCCTGCACCGCCCGCGTGGTGCCGGCCCTGCAGGTGCCGTGGCGCGGCGGGCGCACCTTGCAGCTGGCCGATGGCATGACCGCCACCCCTGCCCTGCTGCCGGTGCTGGATGCGCTGCGGGAGGCGGAGTTCGGCGCGGCGCCGGATGCGGCCTGGTTCCGCCGGCTGGCCGGGGCAGCGAAGGCGGCCTATGCGGCGCGGCTGGAGGCGAGCGACACCTGCACCACCCACATCACCGTGTGCGATGCCGAGGGCACGATGGTGGCGATGACCACTACGCTGATGGCCAGCTTCGGCAGCCGCGTGGCGCTGCCGGAAACCGGGATGATGCTGAACAACGGCATCATGCTGTTCGACCCCCGGCCGGGCCGCGCGGCGTCGCTCGCGCCGGGCAAGCGGGCGCTGACCAACATGGCGCCCTTCGTGCTGCGCGAGGGCGATGCCCCGGTGATGGCCGGCGGCGCCAGCGGCGGGCGGCACATCATGGCCGCGGTGTTCCAGCTGATGAGCTTCGTGGCCGATTTCGCCATGGACCCGGAGACCGCCGCCCATGGCCCGCGCATCAGCGTGGCCGGGCCGGACACGGTGGCCGCCGATGCCGGGCTGGGCGAGGACATCATCGCGGCGCTGGCGCTGGACGGGCCGGTGGAGGTGGTGCGGCGCACTGTGATGCCGGCGAACTTCGCCAACCCGAACCTTATTGCCCGCGCGCCGGACGGCACCGCCACCGGCATTGCGGATGACCGCTCGCCTTGGAGTGCGGCGCTGGCGCGGTAGTGCCACGCCTCGGTCGTTCGGGACGATGGAACCGAAGGAAGGCCAGGGCGCTGCCCTGGACCCGCAAAGGGCCGGCGGCCCTTTGATCCCCATTCTTTTTCAGGACGATGAGGTCCAGGGGCTTGGCATAGCTTGATTTGCTGTCGGCATTCGTTACTGTTCAAGGGATATTCAAGTTGGGACGCGCCTGCCCGGCGCGAAGAGGAAGCTATTTCATGAAGATGATCCGGGCCGCCCTGGTGGCTGCCGCATTGGCTGCCGCATCCCCCGCCACCGCGGCCGTGACGGGGTTCCTTTCCAACCCTGCCGGGAATTCCACCGACTGGTTCGGCTATGTGACGGGCACGCTGGGCCTGGCCGTGAACACGGAGGCCGATTTCTCCACGGCGCCGACGGGGGCTCTGGCGCCGGG
>JBIKOJ010000188.1:0-10517 GCA_044358135.1 Acetobacteraceae bacterium
GCCCCCCAAGCCGCGCCGCCTGAAACTCACCGACCCGATCCTGAAGCTGCGCCCCTACGAGATCGCCGCCGCCCGCTACTTCATCAAAAAATACGGCCGCGACTGATCAGGGAAACGCGCGCCCTTAATGTTACGTAAGCGAAATTAATAACGTGTCATCTGCGCATTCCCCTTGGCCCGCGCTCGATCCACGCACTAGGCTCCTGCCTCTCGCGACCAATCGCCTGAAGGGAACCACGCCATGCGCCGCAGGACAGTGCTGACAGCCGGAGCCGCTCTCGCCGCCGCCCCGCTCGCCCGCCCCGCCATCGCCCAGCCGGCCAAGGTCCTGAAATTCGTCCCCCACGCCAACCTCACCAGCCTCGATCCCGTCTGGACCACCGCCGCCGTCACCAACATCCACGCCAACATGATCTGGGACCGCCTCTACGGCCTGGACGACAAGCTCGTCGCCCACCCCCAGATGCTCGCCGGCGACGAGGTCTCCGCCGATGGTCTCATCTGGAAGATGACCCTGCGCGACGGCCTCCTGTTCCACGACGGCGAACGCGTCCTGGCGCGGGACTGCGTCGCCACCATCGCCCGCTGGGCCAAGCGCGACGGCTTCGGCCAGCGCCTCGCCACCCAGATCGCCGAGATGACCGCGCCCGACGACCGCACCATCCGGATCCGCCTCACCAAGCCCTTCCCGCACATGCGCTTCGCGCTCGCCCTCGGCTCCAGCTTCATCATGCCCCAGCGAATGGCCGAGACCGATCCGTTCAAGTCCATCAGCGAATATGTCGGCTCCGGCCCCTACCGCTTCATCTCCTCCGAATGGGTCTCCGGCGCATCGGCGGGCTACGCGAAGTTCGACAAGTACCAGCCCCGCTCCGACGCGCCCAACAGCTACGCCGGCGCCAAGATCGCCAACTTCGAAAAGGTGGAATGGAAGGTCATGCCAGACCCCTCCACCAAGGCCTCCGCGCTCATGACCGGCGAGGTCGACTGGGTCGACAACCCGATCTTCGACCTCGTCCCCCAGCTGCGGAAGGCGCCCGGCGTGAAGGTGGAGGTGCTCGATCCCCTCGGCGTCATCGCCGTCGTCGGCATGAACCACCTCCACCCGCCCTTCAACAACCCCAAGCTCCGCCAGGCCCTGCTGATGGCCATCAACCAGCAGGACGTGATCGACGCCGTCCTCGGCGAGGCCACCGAACTCGGCAAGACCGGCGCCGGCTTCTTCACCCTGGACACCCCCAATGCCAGCACGGCCGGCATGGAGAAGCTCATGGGCAAGCGCGACATCGCCGCGGCGAAGCGGGCGGTGGAGGCCAGCGGCTACAAGGGCGAGCGCGTCGTGCTCATGTCCCCCTCGGACCTCGCCTCGCTGCAGGCCATCGCGCAGGTGACGGATGCGATGTTCAAGTCCATCGGCATCAACTCCGTCTACACCTCCATGGACTGGGGCACCCTGATCACCCGCCGCACCAACCGCGAGGCGCCGGACAAGGGCGGCTGGAACGCCTTCACCACCACCTGGACCGGCATCAACTTCATCAACCCCGGCAACCACCCCCCCATCCGCGGCAACGGCGCCGGCGGCTGGTTCGGCTGGCCGACGGACGACACGATGGAAGCCCTGCGCGAGAAATGGTTCGAAGCCAGCTCGCCGGCGGAGGAAAAGGCGATCTGCGAACAGATCCAGCTCCACGCCTTCGAATCCGTGCCCTTCCTGCCCATGGGCCACTGGTCCTATCCGCAGGCCTATCGCGACACCCTCACCGGCGTCGCCCGCACCACCACCCCGGTCTTCTGGGGCGTCAAGCGGGCATGATCCAAAACGGCTGGCGACCGGGCCTGGTCGGCGAGATCATCCGCGCCCACGGCGCCTACTACGCCCGCGACTGGCATTTCCCGGCCTTCTTCGAAGCCAAGGTGGCACGCGAGATGGGCGAATTCCTCGCCCGCCTCGCCGACCGCGACGCCCTGCTCTCCGCCTGGGACAACGACACCTTCCTCGGTTCCCTCACCATCGACGGCACCGACCCGGCGCTGGAACCCAACCAGGCCCATCTGCGCTGGTTCATCATGACCGATGCCGCCCGTGGCCGCGGCATCGGCCGCCAGCTCGTCCAGGCCGGAATGGACCATCTGCGCCGGCACGATTTCGCGTCCTGCTACCTCACCACCTTCGCCGGCCTCGACGCCGCCCGCCGCCTCTACGAACAAGCCGGTTTCACCCTCACCCACGAGGAGGAAGCCGACTCCTGGGGCACGAAAGTCCGCGAGCAGCTCTTCACCTGGCGGCGCTGACATCGGTCCACACCAGCGCCGCCGCCGCCAGATCCTCGATCGCACTGCCCACCGACTTGAACAGCGTGATCTCCCCCGCCGCACCCCGCCCACCCACGCTGCCCCGGCAAAGTGCAGCCAGATCGCCCACGATGTCGTTGCGCAGGATCACCCCGGCCGCGATCGGCTGCGTCAGATCGCCCGCCTCGGCCAATGCCGCATCGGTGTCGATGAACACGCGCGACCGCTTCACCGCGGCATCATCGGCCTCGCGCATGTCCGGCCGGTAGCCACCGATCAGGTCCAGATGCGTCCCCGGCCGCAGCCACGCCCCCTTCACGATCGGCTCGTTCGCCAAGGTGGCGCATGAGACGATATCCGCCATCCGCACCGCCCCCTCCAGATCCTCCACCGAAACCGCGTCGAACCCCTCCGCCCGCAAGCCCGCCGCCAACGTCTCCGCCCGCGCCGCCCTCACATTCCACACCATCACCCGCCTGATATCCCGCACCGCCGCCCAGGCCTGGGCCATCATCCCCGCCACATGCCCGGCGCCCACGATCAGCAACGTGGAAGCATCCCGCCGCGCCAGGTAATCCCCGGCCAGCGCGCTCGCCGCCGCCGTGCGTCGGCCGGTGATCTCGTTGCCGTCGATCACCGCCAAATGCTGCCCCGTCGCCCCGTCGCACAGCAGGTAGGTGGAGAACACTGAGTTCAGCCCCCGTGCCCCGTTGCCCGGAAACACCGTCACCAGCTTCACCCCCATGGCCGCCCGGCCCTGCCAGGAGGGCATCAGCAGCAGCGTGCCATCCCCGCCCGCCACCGCGTGCCGGTGCCGCAGCGGCACCTCGGCGCCCGCCACGAACGCCTCCCGCAGCGCCGCTATCAGCCGCGGGAAGGCGAGCGCCGCCTGGGTGCGATCCTGGTCGATGACGATGGGTCCTGTTGGGTGGGCCATGGCGAGTTCCCGATTTTCTCGGCAGGATGGGTGCCACCACGAGAGCCGAGTGACAAATGGATTTCGCACTGAGCCCGGAACAGCAGAGCATCCGCGACGCGGTGGCCAAGCTGTGCGAACGCTTCGACGACGCCTACTGGCTCGCCCGCGACACCGACGGGGCCTTCCCGCACGAGCTGCACCAGGCACTCGCCGCCGACGGTTTCCTCGGCATGTGCATCCCCCAGGAATACGGCGGCAGCGGCCTGGGTATCACAGAAGCGGCTATCATGATGCAGGCCATCGCCCAATCCGGCGCCTGCATGTCTGGCGCTTCGGCCGTTCACATGAACATCTTCGGCCTCAACCCCGTGGTGGTGTTCGGCACCCACGAACAGAAAACCCGCATGCTGCCGCCGCTGATCGCGGGGCGCGAGAAAAGCTGCTTCGGCGTGACCGAGCCGGATACGGGCCTGGACACCACCCGCCTCAAGACCCGCGCCGAACGCCGCGGCGACCGCTACGTGGTGAACGGCCAGAAGATCTGGACCAGCACGGCGCAGGTGGCCGACATGATTCTTCTACTGGCCCGCACCACGCCGCTCGATGAGGTGAAGAAGAAGACCCAGGGGCTGAGCCTGTTCTACACCACGCTCGACCGCGCCAAGGTAGAAGTGCGCCGCATCGAGAAGATGGGCCGCAAGGCGGTCGATTCGAACCAGGTGTTCTTCGACGGGTTGGAGATACCGATCGAGGACCGCATCGGCGAGGAAGGCCGAGGCTTCGAATACATCCTGCACGGCATGAACCCCGAACGCATCCTGATCGCCGCCGAAGCCGTGGGCGTGGGCATGGCGGCGCTGGCGAAGGCGACCGCCTATGCCAAGGAGCGCCGCGTGTTCGGCCGGCCCATCGGGCAGAACCAGGGCATCCAGCATCCGCTGGCGGAGAACTGGATGGAACTGGAAGCCGCCCGCCTGATGACCATGAATGCCGCCTGGCTGTACGACCGCGGCGACAATTCCGGTGCGGCGGCCAATGCCGCGAAATATCTCGCCGGCGAGGCGGGCTTCAAGGCCTGCACCCAGGCGGTGATGACGCATGGCGGGATGGGCTATGCCAAGGAGTACCATGTGGAGCGCTACCTGCGCGAAAGCCTGATCCCGCGCATCGCGCCGATCAGCCCGCAGCTGGTGCTGTGCTACATCGCCGAGCGCGTGCTCGGCCTGCCGAAGAGCTACTGAGATGAGCGACTACGATTCCGCCGCCGAGACGCTGCGCCACATCCACCGCGTGCGCGACCACCTCAACACCGTCATCGCGGTGCTGATGGAGCGCGGGCGGGTGCATGATGCGTCCAAATTCTCGGAAACCGAGAAGCCGATCCTGGACAGCATCTACCCGCGCCTGCGCGGCCTGTCCTACGGCTCGCCTGAGTACATGGCGCTGGTGAAGGAGGCCTGGCCCGGCCTGCAGCACCATTACCGCCACAACACCCACCACCCCGAGCATTACGCGGATGGGGTAGGGGGGATGGATTTGTTCGACCTGGTGGAGATGTTCTGCGACTGGAAGGCCGCCAGCGAGCGCAACCCGAAGGACGGCATCCGCATCGACCACAACGCCCGCATCTATTCCATCGCGCCGCAGCTGGCGCAGATCCTGGCGAACACCGTCGCCCGCTGGCCGGAAGAGAAGAAGTGAAGGTCGTCATCATCGGCGGCGGCGCCGTCGGCAGTTCCACCGCGTACCACCTGGCGCGCGACCCCGCGTTCAAGGGCAGCATCACGGTGGTGGAGCGCGACCCGACCTATCGCATTGCTTCGTCGTCGCTCTCCCTGGCCTCGATCCGGCAGCAATTCTCCACGCCGGTGTGCATCCGCATGAGCCAATATGGCTGGCAGTTCCTGCAGGACGGTGCCGACCTGCTGGAAGTGGATGGCGACAAGCCGGCGCTGGGATATCGGGCCAACGGCTACCTGTTCATGGCCAGCGAGGCCGGCGAGGCCGTGCTGCGCGAGAACCACGCGGTGCAGACGGCGGAGGGGGCCGACATCTCCTTGCTGACGCCTTCCGAGGTGGCGGCGAAGTTCCCGTGGATGTCCACCGACGGGCTGGCCCTGGCGGCCTGGGGCAATTCCGGCGAGGGATGGTTCGACGGGCCGGCGCTGCTCGCCGCGTTCCGGCGCAAGGCGCGGGCGCTGGGGGTGACCTATGTGGCGCAGGATGCCGGCGGGCTGGTGCTGCGCGGTGGAAAGGTGGCGGCGGTGACCCTGGCCGATGGCAGCGAAATCGCCTGCGACATGGTGGTGAATGCCGGCGGGCCCTGGAGTGCGCGAGTGGCGGGGTTCGCGGGCATCGACCTGCCGATCCGGCCGCGCAAGCGGATGATCTACGTGATCCAGTGCCGCACGCCGCTGCCTGGGGCTGGGCTGATGATCGATCCCAGCGGCATCTTCTTCCGGCCGGAAGGGGCGGGGTATCTGTGCGGGCGTTCGCCCTGGCCCGGCGAGCCCGATCCGGACGAGCCGCCGCTGGAGATGGAGGACTGGATGTTCACCGACAGCGTGTGGCCAATGCTGGCGGCGCGGGTGCCCGCCTTCGAGGAAATCAAGCGGGCCGGCGAGTGGGCCGGCTACTACGAGTACAACACCTTCGACCAGAACGGCGTGATCGGGCCGCATCCTGCCTGCCCGAATCTGATCCATGCGGCGGGATTCTCGGGCCATGGCATGCAGCACTCGCCGGCCACCGGGCGCGGGGTGGCGGAGCTGGTGGCGCATGGCGGGTTCACCACGCTCGACCTGTCGCCGCTGGGGTTCGGGCGGATCATCGAAGGACGACCGTTGGTAGAGCGGAATATCGTTTGACCGCGCGGCCCGGCGCAAAATATGCTGATTCCGAAATGAGGAGGCAGCGATGACGGTGCATCAGGGCGGATGCCTGTGCGGCGAAGTGCGCTACGAGACCGAAGGGGACCCGGTGCGCACCACGGTGTGCCACTGCCTGTTCTGCCAGAAGGTGACCGGGACCGCGTATATGGTGGAGGCGATCTTCGGCACGGGCGCATCGCGGGTCACCAAGGGGCAGCCCGGAACCTATGCGCACCGCTCCACCGGCAGCGGCAAGATGGTGAACCTGCATTTCTGCCAACGCTGCGCGACCAAGACGCACATCACCTTCGAACGGATGCCCGATATCTGCGGCGTGTACACCGGAACGTATGACGACCCGCACTGGAACACGGTAACGCCGGAGAATTCGCGGCACATCTTCCTGGGCGTGGCGCGGCCGGACACGATCGTGCCGGCCGGCACGCCGACCTTCGTGGAACACGTGACGAAGGACGGCCTGGCGTGCGCAGCGACGGTGTACGACGCCCCGCACGTGATCGGCCCGAAGGCGTAGCCGGGCCGGCGAGAGGTGCTGCGGCCCGGGGTCAGGCCTCGTCGCCGCTTTCCTGCAGCCAGCGCGCCACAACGCCACCCAGCGCCGCGCCTATCATGGGGGCGGCCCAGAACAGCCAGAGCTGGGCGATGTACTCGCCGCCGGCGAACAGGGCCGGGCCGGTGCTGCGGGCCGGGTTGACGGAGGTGTTGGTCACCGGGATCGACACCAGGTGGATGATGGTGAGCGCGAGGCCGATGGGAATGCCGGCGAAGCCCGCCGCCGCGCCCTTGGAGGTGGTGCCGACGATGATGAACAGGAAGGCGAAGGTCATCACCAGCTCGGTCACGAAGCTGGCGGTCAGGCTGAACTTGCCGGGGCTGAGTTCGCCGTAGCCGTTGGAGGCGAAGCCGCCTGGCACCCAGCCGGGCTGGCCGGAGGCGATGAACCACAGCAGCGCGGCGGCGGCGATGGCGCCGGCCACCTGGGCGACAATGTAGGGCAGCACCGCCCCGGTGCGGCAGCGCCCGGCGGCCCAGAGGCCGATGGTGACGGCGGAGTTGAAATGGCCGCCGGAGATGTGGCCGACGGCGTAGGCCATGGTGAGCACGGTAAGCCCGAAGGCCAGTGACACGCCCAGGAAGCCGATGCCGAGCGCTGGAAAGGCGGCTGCCAGAACGGCGGAGCCGCAGCCGGCGAAGGTGAGCCAGAACGTGCCGAAGAACTCGGCGACGGCACAGCGCGACATGTCGTTGTTCATGGAACTCTCCAGGCCAGCGCCGGGAGGGTAGGGGCGGGGATGGCGGGGCGGGAACACACGTCCGCGCCAGCTCGCGGAAAGTTGGCAGGTGGTGACTATATCGGTACCCGAGTCACCTGTGCCGGCCGCGGGCGAAGCCGACATCGAAGCTGCGCACGCCGGTCTGGCGGCCGGGCGTTGCCAGCCAGGGAGCGGCGGTGAGGGTGGCGGTGGCATCCTCTGCGCCGGCCTGCCAGCGGGCGCGCAGGGTGGGGCGGCCGAATTCGTAGCCGCGGCCGGTGCCCTGGTCTTCGATCGGGCGATAGACGAGCTGAACGATATCCATGCGCGCGTCATGGGCGGCATTGTGCAGGAACTGGGCTTCCGGCAGGGCGCGCAGCTCCTCCGGCAGGTGGTCCCACAGCAGCTGGATGTTGCGGCCGAGATTGTGCAGGTGGCGGAAGCTGTCGGTCACCGCGCGGGTGCGGCTGGAGTAGCGGATGTCCTTGGCGCGGGTGTCGGCCTCATCCAGCGTGGCGGGCAGGGGGCCGCGGGCGCTGAACAGGTCCACCTGGAACACGATGCGGCTTTCGCGCGGGGCGGTCTCCATCATGTATTGCAGCGGGGTGTTGGAGACGAGGCCGCCATCCCAGTACTGCTCGCCGTCGATCTCGATGGCGGGGAAGCCGGGCGGCAGGGCGCCGCTGGCCATGATGTGTTCGGGGCGCAGTGCGATGCGGGCATTGTCGAAATAGGCGAAGTTGCCGGTGCGGACATTGACGGCGCCGAGGGAGAGGCGGGTTTCGCGGGCGTTGATGCGGTCGAAATCCACCAGGCGTTCCAGCGTGGCCTTGAGCGCGGCGGTGTCGTACCAGCTGGCGGGGCCGGGGCCGGCGAGCCATTCGAAGGGGGCGCGCGGGGTGAAGAATCCGGGTTGGCCGAACGCCATGCTGGCGAGCGCGCTGGCCTGGCGCTGGGCGCCGGCGAGCGGGCCTTCGGGGGCGGCGGGCCAGCCGGCGGTGGGGCTGGTGATCTCCTCCCAGAAGGTGCGCAGGCGCTCCACGCGATGTTCGGGCGCGTTGCCGGCGATGATGGCGGCGTTGATGGCGCCGATGGAGATGCCGGCGATCCAGTCCGGCTGGTAGTCGGAGGCTGCGAGGATTTCATAGACGCCGGCCTGGTAGCTGCCGAGCGCGCCGCCGCCCTGGAGCACGAGGCCCACCTTGCGGTCGTAGCTGGCAGGACGGGGGGGAAAGGCGGGCGCCATGGGCGGGTCCTGCACTGAGGTGGGGCATCGATACCATGCGGCGGGCGGATTGCCGCGGCGGCGGAATGTGGCGAGTATCGCGGCGTTCGGGAGGAGACGCGCAATGTCGTCCAGCTACAATGTCGGTGACCTGGTGGCCGAGTTCCTGTCGCTCTGCGGAGTGACGACGGCGTTCGGGATTGTTTCGGTGCACAATATCCCGACGCTGGACGGGATCGGGCGGCGCAATGCGATCCGCTTCGTGATGACGCGGGGCGAATTGGGCGCCTCCCACATGGCCGACGGGTATGCGCGGGCGACGGATGGACTGGGGGTGGTGATCACCTCCACCGGGCCCGGCTCGGCCAATGCGGTGGCGGGGCTGGTGGAGGCGGAGTTCGCGGGTTCCGCCGTGCTGCATATCACCGGGCAGACGCCGACGAAGTTCGTGGACCGGGGCACCGGCTCGGTGCACGACGTGAAGGACCAGCTGGGCACGATGGCGGCCGCCGGCAAGGCGGCGTTCCGGGTGCGCAGCGCGCAGCAGGCGCTGGGCACGCTGATGAAGGCGGCCTCGCTCGCGCTGACGCCGCCGCGCGGGCCGGTGACGGTGGAGGTGCCGATCGACATCCAGCGCACCCCAATCGAGCGGCCGGCGTTGTTCGACCGGTTCCACCTGCCGGTGGGGCTGCCGATCGCGCCGGATGCGGCGGACCTCGATGAGCTGGCGGAGCGGGTGGCCAAGGCCAAGCGGCCGATGCTGTGGCTTGGCAACGGGGCGAAGGGCGCGCGGGACGGGGCGCTGGCGCTGCTGGATCTCGGGTTCGGGGCGGTTTCGTCCTGGAACGGGCGCGGGACGGTGCCGGAGGACCACCCGATGAACATCGGCGGGCTGAACGGCAACGGGGCGCCGGAGGTGCAGGCATTCTACGACCAGTGCGATTTGATGCTGGTGGCGGGCTCGCGGCTGCGCGGGCATGAGACGAGCGAGTTCTCGGTGAAGCTGCCGAAGAACCTGATCCAGGTGGATATCGACCCGGAGGCCAATGGGCGGACCTATCCCAGCGCCTGGTTCATGGTGGGCGATTCGGCGGCGACGCTGAGCGGGTTGGCTTCGCGGCTGAAGGGGAAGTGGTCGGCCGGGGCGGGGTATCGGGACGAGTTCACCGCGATGAAGGCGGCGGCGCAGGCGGCGTTCAAGGCGACGCTGGGGCCGTATGCGACGTTTGCCGACCAGCTGCGGGCGGCGATGCCCGCGGATGCGATCTTCGTGCGCGACATCACGCTGAACAATTCCACCTGGGGGAACCGGGTGTTCCCGATTTTGGACCCGAAGACCAACATCTATCCGATCGGGGCGGGGATCGGGGTTGGCTTGCATCTCGGCATCGGCGCCGCGCTGGGGGCCAATGGGCGCAAGACAGTGATGATGTCTGGCGACGGCGGGTTTTTCCTAAACATGACGGAGCTGTGGACGGCGGCGCAGGAGCGGCCAGATCTGGTGATGGTGGTGATGAACGACCGCGGCTACGGCGTGATCAAGCACATCCAGGATTCGCTGTATGGCGGGCGGCGGTTCTATGGCGATCTGTTGACGCCTGACCTGCAGCAGCTGGCGGCGCTGGCGGGGGTGCCTTCGTTCAAGGTGACGGACGGGGAGAAGTTCGGGGCGACGGTGGCGCAGGCGTTGGCAGTGCCTGGGCCGACCTTGGTTGAGGTTGATATGACGGCGATTGGGGCATTTCCGCCTTATGCGCCGTATAACAAGAAGTTGGGTTGAACGGAGCCGCAAAGGACAGGGACATGGGGGCGATCGGGGCCGTTCTAATGGGAATGGTCTCGAACATCGGGATATTGGCGATTGCCTGGTTCGCCCTTGGGCCGATAGTTGAACCGCCATCCCTACCGCCAGCGCAGCATGGCGGTAGGGGGCA
>JBIKOJ010000189.1:0-10497 GCA_044358135.1 Acetobacteraceae bacterium
GTCCTTCCGCCAGGCCAACGAGGGCGGGGCGCTGCTGGAGGGGATCACGCTGGCCACCTGGGCGAAGATGTTCGGGGACATCTTCTATGCCGAGCTGGTGCGCGATTCCGTGGTGATCGCGCTGTCCATCACCGGGCTGACGCTGCTGTGCAGCTACCCGATCGCGCTGTTCATCCACCGCGCGCCGGATCGCTGGAAGAACCTGCTGGTGGTGATGTGCATCTCGCCGCTGCTGGTCTCCGCCGTGGTGCGCACCTATGGCTGGATGGTGATCCTGGGCGATGGCGGCATCATCGCCGCCTTCCTGCGCTGGCTCGGCATGGCGAAGGCGCCGCGCATGGTGTTCAACACCACCGGCGTGGTGGTGGGGCTCACGGAAATCCTGATGCCCTACATGATCCTGGCCCTGATCGCCGGCTTCGGCCGGCTGAATGCCAGCCTCGAGGAAGCCGCCGCCAGCCTGGGCGCGAAGCCCTTCACCGTGTTCCGCCGCGTGGTGCTGCCGCTGACGCTGCCGGGCATCATGCTGGGCTGCCTGCTGGCCTTCGTGCTGGCGGTTTCCAGCTTCATCACGCCGAAGCTGCTCGGCGGCGGGCGCATCTTCCTGCTGGCCACCGAGATCTACGACCAGGCGATCGTGACGCTGAACTGGCCGGTGGCGGCCGCGCTTTCGATCGTGGTGCTGGTGATCTTCGGCTTCGCGCTGATGCTGTACGGGCGCCTCGCGCGGGCGGTGGCCTGAGATGGGGCGCATCCTGTTCCACCTGCTGGTCGCCGCCATGCTGGTGTTCCTGCTGGCGCCGGTGATCCTGGTGATCCCGATGAGCTTTTCCGCCGACCGGGTGCTGTTGTGGCCGCCCTCCGGCTTCAGCCTGAAATGGTACGCGCAGATCGCCCAGGAGCGCGGGCTGATCGAGGCGGCGCGCAATTCCCTGGTGCTGGCGGTGATCGTAACGGCCGCCACCCTGGCCGCCGCCCTGCCCGCCGCCCTGGCGATCGACCGCTGGCGCTTCGCGGGCCGCGACGCGATCCTGGCGATGCTGACGGCCCCCCTGCTGCTGCCCACCATCGTGCTGGCGCTGGCCCTGCTGATCGTCTTCGTCAGCCAGGGGCTGCTGGGCACCTGGCTTGGCCTGATGCTGGCACACATGCTGGTCACGCTGCCCTACGGCATCCGCGTGCTCTCCACCTCGCTCTCCACCCTGCCCGCCTCGGTGGAGGAAGCCGCCGCCAGCCTCGGTGCGCCGCCGGCCGCGGTGTTCCGCCGCATCACCCTGCCGCTGATGGTGCCCGGCCTGGTGGCCACCTGCGCCATCGTGTTCCTGGTGAGCTTCGACGAGGTGGTGATCAGCCTGTTCCTGGTCGGACCCCAACTGGTAACCCTGCCGGTGGCGCTGTTCCGCTACGTGGAAAGCCGCACCGACCCGCTGGTGGCCGCGGTTTCCACCCTGCTGGTGGTGTTCTCGCTGGCCATCGTGCTGGTGCTGGACCGCGCGGTGGGCCTGCGCCGGGCTGTCGGCAAATGACATCTGCAAGAAAGCCAAGGTGAACCGCCAAGACGCCAAGGCCGCCAAGGTGACGCCAAGAGAGTCCTTGGCGACTTCTTGGCGCCCTTGGCGTCTTGGCGGTTTCCCTGATCCCTTCCTCTAGGAGTTCCCCCATGTTCATCGTGAACCCCCTGCCCCCGCAGGTCGATCCGAAGCTGATCGAGCTGCTCGCCCGCGCCGAGCCAGCCACCATCGGCCACTTCCTCGATTTCGGCTTCGTCGACCCGCAGATCCGCGCCCAGTGGCAGGTGCCGCGCATCGCCGGCACCGCCGTCACCGTCCGCTGCGCCGGCAATGACAGCACCATGGTGCACTACGCCCTGGGCCAGCTGCGCCCCGGCGACGTGCTGGTGATCGACCGCTTCGGCGATACGCGCCATGCCGCGGTGGGCGGCGGCGTGGCCTTCGCGGCGCGCGAGGCCGGCTGCGTGGGCATCATCATCGACGGCGTGGCCACCGATATCGGCGAAATCCGCGACTACAAGGTGCCGGTGTGGTCGCGCGGCCTCTCCGTCGTCACCACCAAGCGCCCGTTCAACAACGGCGAGTTCTGCGTGCCCGTCTCCATCGGCGGCGTGCCGGTGATGCCGGGCGATGCCATCCTGGCCGACGAGAACGGCGTGCTGGTGCTGAAGCCCGAACAGATCGCCGATGCCGCTCCGCGCGCCATCGAAATGCAGGCCGCCGAAGGCCCGCGCCTGAAGGAAGTGGCCGCCGGGGCGCGGCTGCCGGAGCTGAATGGCACCAACAAGCGGCTCGCGGAAATCCTGGCCGAGCAGGCCAAGGGGGCGAAGGGCGGCGGGTCGATCTGAAGACAAGGCAAGCGGTTCTTTTTTGAAAAAAAGAACCAAAAAACTTTTGTGACCTTGCGCTCGCGCTGGGCAACCGGCGCGGGCGCAAATGGATAAAAGTCTTTTTGCTTCTTTTTCTTCAGAAAAAGAAGACTCTTGCTTAAAGCATGAAATCCCCCGCCGCCAGGCTCGTCGTCCCCTGCACCCGGATCTCGAACGCCACCGTCGTGCCGGAGATCGCGCCCTGGATGATGCTGTCGCTGCCCGAGACGAAGTAGCGCAGCTGGCTGCCCGCGCCGGTGAAGGTGCTCTTGCCGATGAAGGTGAAGGCCTGGTTGCCCGCCACGCCGAGGTTGGCATCGATGGTGGCGAGGTCGATGCGGTCCCCTTCGGCCGGGTTGAAGGCCTGGATCACATCGCGCGTGGCCCCCACGGCACTGTCGGACGGCAGCAGGAAGCGCATCCGGTCGATCGAGCCGTTGGTGCCCTTGATAACGTCCTGCCCACCATTGCCGATGAGGACATCCCCGCCGCCGCCGCCGGTCAGCGTGTCGTTGCCGGCGCCGCCCAGGATGGTTTGCGCCAGCGCGTTGCCGGTGAGGACCAGGCCGGTGCTGCCGGCATTGGCCTCGATCGTCTCCACGGAAACGGCGGCCGGCAGGACGAAGTTGGCGCGGGCCAGCACGCGGTCGCTGCCCAGCCCGGCCACCTCCACCACCACGTCTCCGGCGCCAACCACGTAGGTGTCGTCCCCGGCGCCGCCGGAGAGCACGTTGGCGGCGCTGTTCTGTGCGCCGTCGATCCGGTTGGCGCCGGCATTGCCGGTGGCGGTCAGCGCCAGCGTGCCGGTGAGCACGATGTTCTCCACCAGGTCGTAACTGGCCAGGTCCAGGCTGATCAGCGCGGACTGCACCGTGTCGTTGCCGCCGCCGGCCTCCACCACGATATCGCCGGCGCCGACGATGTAGGTGTCGTCCCCGCCCAGGCCGATCAGCGTGTTGGCCGCGGTGTTGCCGGCGCCGTTCAGCACGTTGTTGAGCGCGTTGCCCGTGGCGGTCAGCGGCGCGCTGCCGGTGAGGGTGGCGTTCTCCACGTTGGGGTTGGCCAGCAGGTCGATGTTGATCTGGGAGGAGGAGATGGTGTCGGTGCCGCCGCCGGCCGCCTCCACCACCGTATCGCCCAGGCCCACGCCGTAGGTGTCGTCGCCGCCCAGGCCGGTGAGAACGTTGGCGGCGGTGTTGGTGGCGCCGTTCAGCACGTTGTCGCCGTTGGTGCCCTTGGCAGAGAGGGCGATCGAGCCCAGCAGCGTGGCGTTCTCCACGCTGGTGAACAACGTGAGGTCGAGGGAGATCGCAGCGGATTGCACCGTGTCGCTGCCGCCGCCCACCTCTTCCACCACCGTGTCGCCCACGCCGATCACGTAGATGTCGTTGCCGCCCAGGCCGGTGAGGATGTTCTTGGCCCCGTTGCCGGCGCTGTCCAGCACGTTCGCGCCCGCACTGCCCACGGCGTTCAGCGGCAGGCCACCCAGCAGCGTGGCGTTCTCCACGTTGGGGAAGGCGGTGAGGTCGATGCCGACGGTGGAGGAGGTGGCGGTATCCGTGCCCTCGCCGGGCAGTTCCGCGATGGTGTCGCCGGCGCCGAGCACGTAGGTGTCGTTGCCGCCGCGGCCGGCGAGCACGTTGCCGGCGCTGTTCAGCGCACCGTTGAGCACGTTGGCGTTGCCGTTGCCAAAGCCCGAAAGCGGCAGGATGCCATCGAGGGTGAGGTTCTCCACACTGGCGAACGTGGCGAGGTCAACGTTGATCAGCGCCGATATGGCCGTGTCAGTGCCCGCGCCGCCCGCCTCCACGATCGTGTCGCCGGCGCCCAGGATGTAGGTGTCGTCGCCGCCGAGGCCGGCGAGCTGGTTGCTGCCGGTGCTGGTGGAGCCGTCGATCACGTTGGCACCGCTGCTGCCGGTGGCGCTGTAGTCCAGCGTGCCGGTCAGGCGGATGTTCTCCACGTTGGCATAGCCGGTGAGGTTGATGCTGAGGCTGGCCTGCACCGTATCGGTGCCGCCGCCGGCCAGTTCCACCACCGTGTCGCCAGGGCCGATGATGTAGGTGTCGTTGCCGGCCAGGCCGGTCAGCATGTTGGCGCCGCTGTTGGAGGCACCATCCAGCACGTTGTCCGCGCTGGTTCCGGTGGCCGAGAGCTTGGCCGCGCCCAGCAGCGTCACGTTCTCGATGTTCTGGAAGGCACCGAGATTGATGGAGAAGGCGGCGGTGCGGATGGTGTCGGTGCCCTGGGCGAAGGATTCGAACACCCTGTCGTCCTCGGAATCGAGCACGAAGGTGTCGTCGCCGCGGCCGCCATACATGTCGTCGCCGCCGCTGCCGCCGTCCAGCACGTCGTTGCCGTTGCCGCCCACCAGCAGGTCGTCGCCGCGCCCGCCTTCCAGCCGGTCATGGCCGTTTCCGCCGTAGAGCCGGTCGTCGCCGCGCAGGCCCTGCAGCACGTCGTCGCCGTCCTGGCCGCGGATCTCGTCGGCCACCGCGTCGTTGCCGAGCAGCAGGTCGTGGCCGATGCCGCCGGTCACGATGCCCTGGCGCGGATCGATGATCTGCACGTGGATGTCGCTTTCCAGCGGCGGCGCGCCATCCTCGCTGCCACGCCAGGCCACCGCCACGCGGCCATCGGCCAGGGCGGTGATGGCGGGGGAGGAGCCGATCTCGCCATAGGCGCTCACCAGGTATTCGCCGCCGATGCGGGTGCCGCCGGCATCGAAGGCCTGCAGCCACACCGCGCTGCTGTTGGTGTGCCAGGCCAGCACCAGCCCGCCGGTGGGCAGTGCCACCAGCTTCGGCGAGGATTGGCTGCCGGCGCGGGTGGCGTTGGCAACGACGGCATCGCCGAGCGGCACCGGCGTGAGGCTGCCGTTGGTGACGAACAGGCGGAGATGGATGTCGCTGCCGGCGTCGCCGGGGCCGGCCTCCTCCCACGCCACGGCGAAGGTGGAGGCACTGAGCCACACCACCTGGGCGGCAGACGCAATGCCGAAGGAGGCCGTGGCGGTGCCGCCCACGGTCAAGCCGGCCTGGTCGCGCAACTGCACGCGCAGGCCGGTCTGGTCGTTCCAGGCCACGGCGATGCGGGCAAGACTGGGCGCCACGGCGATGGCCGGGGTGCTGCCGATCGCCGTCCCGGGGGTGATGTCGATGGTCGGGCCGTTGCCGCTGCTGTCCATCAGGCGCAGCTGGATGTCCAGGCCCAGGTTCCAGGCCACCACGGTGCCGGTGCCCAACGCGGCCATCACGATGTTGCTGCGCGTGCCCGCATCGGCCGCCACGTCCTGGATGGGGCCCTGCATGCCCTCCACCACGGGCCGGGACTTGATCGCGCCGGTGGCGTCGGTCCAGGTGACGACGTAGCCGCCGCCCATAACGCCGGCCACGGCGGGGTTGCCCACCGGGGAGAGCGGCGCGCCCTCGGCGATGGTCAGTTCGCCGGAGATGGCGAAGCCCAGCGCGTTGTAGGCCTGGGCGCGGATGGCGCTGCCGGTCTCCTGGCTTTCGTGCCACACCACGACGAAGCCGCCATGGGAGAGCGCGGCAGTGCGCGCCTGGCCGCGGAAGGCGCCAATGGCGGTGTTGGCAAGCGATTCCAGGCCCCAGCTGCGCGTTGTCATGTCGCCATCCCCCGTTTGCGGGCGCCTTATCGGTGCGATCCCGGGTTTGATGGCTACAGAAGCATGAATTTCGCCGCAAGCGCCGAGCGTCGCTCAAGCCCTGGCCACACTACAGGTTGAAGTCGCTCGCAGACAGGCTGGCCACCCCGGCCACGCGGATCTCGAAGGCCACCGCGGCGCCGGTGAAGGTGCCCTGCACGATCACGTCCGCGCCCAGGGGCTGGAAGCGCAACTCCCCGCGCGCGCCGGAGAAGGCGGCGCTGCCGCGGAAGCTGAAGGCCTGGTTGCCGGCCAGCACGTCGTTGGGATCCAGGGCGGCGAGGTCGATGCGGTCGCCGGCGGCGAAGCCGATGATGGAATCGCGCCCCGCCCCCACCGCGCTGTCGCTGGCCAGCAGGAAGCGGAACGTATCCGCCCCTGCCCCGCCCACCAGGCTGTCTGTGCCACCGCCGCCGATCAGGATGTCCCCGCCGCCGCCGCTGGCCAGGGTGTCGTTGCCGAGGGCGCCGGTGATGGTCTGGACCAGGGCGTTGCCGGTCAGCGTCAGGCCCGTGCCGATGGTGTTGTTGCGCAGGAACTCCACCGCCGCCCCGGGGGCCAGCGTGTAGCTGACCGCGCTCAGCACGCTGTCGGAGCCGCCGCCCAATGCCTCCACCACCACATCCCCGGTGCCGACGATGTAGGTGTCGTTGCCGCCCAGGCCCGAGAGCGTGTTGGCCGCCGTGTTCAGCGCGCCGCTGATCACGTTGTCCGCGCCGCTGCCGGTGGCCGTGAGGGCGAGCGTGCCGGTGAGGGTGATGTTCTCCACATTGGGGAAGAAGGCGAGGTCGATGGCAATCGCGGAGCTTTGCACGGTATCCGTGCCCGCGCCGGGCGCCTCCACCGCCGTGTCGCCGATGCCGATCAGGTAGGTGTCGTCCCCGCCCAGCCCGGTCAGCACGTTGGCCGCGGCGTTGTTGGCGCCGTTCAGCACGTTGTTGGCGGCCGAGCCGGTGGCCGAGAGCGACAGCACGCCGGTGAGGATGGCGTTCTCCACATGGGCGAAGGCGAGCAGGCTGATGTCCACCGCGCCGGACTGCGCCGTATCCGTGCCGCCGCCCACGGCCTCCACCACGGTGTCGCCGAAGCCGACCAGGTAGGTGTCGTTGCCGGCCAGGCCCGTCAGCACGTTGGCCGCGCTGTTGCCGGCACCATCCAGCGTGTTGGTGCCGATGGTGCCGGTGCCGGAAAGCGGCAGCGCGCCGAGCAGGCCCAGGTTCTCCACCCCGGGATAGGCGGCAAGATCGAGCGCGATGGTGGAGGAGCGCACCGTGTCGCTGCCGGAGAGCTCGATGATCGTGTCGCCCTTGCCGACGATATAGATGTCCGCGCCCGCCCGCCCGGAGAGCACGTTGGCGGCGCTGTTGGTCTCGCCGTTCAGCTCGTTGGCGCCGGCACTGCCGGTGGCCGACAGCGGCAGGCCGCCGGTGAGCTGCACGTTCTCCACGCCGGGAAAGCTTTCCAGCGAAAGGGAGACGGTGTCGGAGACGACGGTGTCGATGCCGGGGTCGGCGGGGTCTTCCACCACGCTGTCGCCGGCGCCGAGGATGTACACGTCGTTCCCGTTCAGGCCCGTCAGCGTGTTGGCCGCGGTATTGCCGGCGCCGCTCAGCACGTTGGGCCCGGTGGTGCCGGTGGCCGAGCGCGGCAGCGTGCCGACAAGCTCCGCGTTCTCCACGCTGGTGAAGGCGCCAAGGTCGATGTTGAAGGCGTCGGTGCGGATCGTGTCGGTGCCGTTGCCCGCCACCTCCACCGCCGTGTCGCCCTTGCCCAGGATATACAGGTCGTTGCCCGCGCCGCCGCTGAGCGCGTTGCCCAGCGTGTTGCCGGTGCCGTCCAGGATGTTCGGCCCGCTGCTGCCGGTGGCGTTCACCGGCAGGTTGCCCAGCAGCCGCACGTTCTCGACACTGGGGAAGGAGGCGAGGTTGATGTCGAAGGCGAAGCCCTCGATCGTGTCGCTGCCCTCGCCGGATTTCTCCACGATCACGTCGGTGCTGGACGGCCGGTAGGTGTCGTCGCCGCGGCCGCCGACGAGGCGGTTGGTGCCGAGGCCGCCGCTCAGGAAATCGTTGCCGGCGCCGCCCTGCAGCGTGTCGTTGCCGTCATCACCGAAGAGCTGGTCGTTCCCCGCGCCGCCCAGCAGCATGTCGTTGCCGGCCAGGCCGCGGATCGTGTCGTCGCCGTCCAGGCCGCGGATCTCGTCGCCCAGCAGGTCGTTGCCGAAGATCGTGTCGGCGGCGTCGCCGCCGGTGATCAGGCCCTGGCGCGGATCGATGATCTGCAGGCGCAGGTCGGCGCTGTCCGGGTCGTCCTCGGCCAACTGCCAGGAGACGGCGATGCGCCCGTCGGTCAGCGCCGCGATGCTGGCGCCGGTGCCGGCGGCCTCCACGTTCACGCGGTATTCGCCGCCGATGCGGTTGCCCAGCCCGTCGAAGGCCTGCAGCCGGATGGCGCCGCCATCCTGCCAGCTCGCCACCACGCCCTCCTCCGGCGTGGGGGTCAGGTGGACATCCAGCTGGCTGCCCAGGCTGCGGCTGTTCACCTGGAAGGCCGCCCCCAGCGGCGCCACGGCACCGGACGGTGCCACGGTGTAGAGCCGCATCATCACGTCCGACGCGATGGCGGCATTGTCCTGCAGCGTGCGCGACCAGGCCACCGCCAGCACGCCGGCGGAGAGCCAGGCGATGGTGGCGTCGGCCAGCGCGATGCCGGCGGCGTAGCTGGCCGCCACCAGCACGGGGCCCACCAGCGTGCCGGCGGGGTCGACCAGCTGCACCTGCACCTGGCGCGTGGCGGAATCGCCCCAGGCCACGGCCAGGAACGGCCCGCCGGGCGTGGCGGCCACCACCGGCGCGGTGGCCGTGGCGCTGGCGCCGAGGACGATCTCGGGCCCCGGCAGGCTGGTCGCGCCCATGATCCGCAGCAGCGGCCCACTGAACGCGCTGGACGTATAGACCACGGCGATGCGGCCGTCGCCGAGGCTGGCGATCGCGGGGGCCGCGTCCGTGCGCCCCGGCACCGGCTGGGTCACCGGGCCGAAGGCCTGCACGAAACCCGCGGCGGAAAAGTTCCGGAAGGCGATGTTGGTGGTGCCGGCGGCCACGTTGCCATCGGTGTACACCACCTGGAAGCCGCCATTGGGCAGGCCCACCACGGCGGGCGCGGCGCGGGGAAAGGAGCTGTTGCCGCCGACGATGATCGCCGCGGCCGCGGCGGGCTCACCGTTGCTCAGGTAGACCCGCACGAACATCACGGGCGATGAGGCCGGGGTCAGCCGGTCTTCCCACACCGCCACGAACCCGCCGCCGGCCAGTGCCACGATGCGCGCATCGGACTGGCGGTTGGGCGCATTGGTCGAGATCTCGGTCTCGTCGTTCCAGCGCAGCATCGGCATCGCAGCGTCCCCCGGGGTTTCCGAAAATGTCCGAAACGTTTGCCTGCCGGGCAAGCGGCTACAGTATGAAGTCGTCCGCCGCCAGGGTGGTGAGCCCCGCCACGCGGATCTCGAAGGCCACCACCGCGCCGCTGATGGTGCCCTGCACAATCACGTCCGCCCCCAAAGGCAGCAGCCGGATCTCCCCGCGCGCGCCGGTGAAGGCGGCACTGCCGCGGAAGACGAAGGCCTGGTCGCCGGCCAGCAGCGTATTGGCGTCGATCGCCGAGAGGTCGATGCGGTCGCCCTGGGCGGCGACGAAGCCGATGACGGAATCGCGCCCCGCCCCCACCGCGCTGTCGCCGGGCAGCAGGAAGCGGAACTGGTCCAGGCCGAAGCCGCCGGTGAGGCTGTCGGTGCCACCATTGCCCACCAGCACATCCCCGCCGCCGCCGCCGGCCAGGATGTCATTGCCCGCCGAGCCCGCGATGGTCTGGCCGAACGTATTGCCGGTGAGGGTGAGGCCGGTGTCGCTGGTGGCGTTGCGCAGCACCTCCACCGCCGCCGCCGCCGGCAGGGTGTAGGCCACGGTGGTCAGCACCGTATCGGCGCCACCGCCCGGCACCTCCACCACCACGTCGAATCTGCCGACGAAATAGGTGTCGTTGCCGCCGAGGCCGATGAGCTGGTTGGCGGCGCTGTTGGTGCTGCCGTTCAGCACATTGTCCGCCCCGCTGCCGGTGGCCTTCAGCGCCAGCCCGCCGGTCAGCGCCACGTTCTCCACGTTGGGGAAGAAGGCGAGGTCGATATCCATCACCGCGGTCTGCACCGCATCGGTGCCGCCGCCCGCCGCCTCGATCGCCGTGTCGCCCAGGCCGAGCTGGTAGGTGTCGTCCCCGCCCAGGCCGGTGAGCACATTGGCCGCGCTGTTGTTGGCCCCGTTCAGCACGTTGGCGGTGGCAGACCCGGTGGAGGACAGCGCCGCCGCGCCGGTGAGGATGGCGTTCTCCACATGGGCGAAGGCCAGCAGGCTGATGTTCGCCGTGTCGGACTGCACCACATCCGTGCCGCCGCCCG
>JBIKOJ010000353.1:0-3033 GCA_044358135.1 Acetobacteraceae bacterium
CCCACCCCGAAAGCCACCCCCACCTTCGAGTACGTACGTAGTTATTTTCTCTTTCCATCGCTAACACATCGCGGCATGATCCTCCCCATGCAGCACACCCCTTCAACCCCCACGGCCGCCCCCTTGGCGGAAGCTTTCGCGAGCCTACGCCACAGCTGCGCCCAGATGTCCCCGCACGCCCTCGCCATCGCCCTGTTGCTGCGCCTGCTCGCCTCGCTGGAATCCCTCGCCCGCGCCTGGACGCACCCCGCCCGCCCCCGCCGCCTCTACCACCGCGGCAAGGGCCCCACCGTCCGGGACTGGATGGCCCCCTGCCATCCCACGCGCAAACTGCGCCCGTCCCCTCCCCCGCCCCCGCACTGCCCCCACGCCCGAACTGTGCGCGCCCCGCCTAACCTCCCACCAGGGCTCCCACAGCCCCCAGAGACACAGAGACGCAGAGTCGAGCCAGCACCACTGGCCCCTCTCCCCTATGCTTCTCTCCGTCTCTCCGTCTCCATGTGAATCCCTTCTCCACCCCAACAACACCCCGCGCGCCCACGCCAAAAACACCCCATCCAGGGCACACCCCACCCACGACTCAATCATTCCATTAACAAAACACTCCCTCCCCTGGCCAACCCCACCCGCCCCGCCTAGGCTCCGCCCAACCACGAAGGGGAGATCACCATGGACCTGCAACTCGCCGGCAAGCGCGCCCTGATCACCGGCGGCTCCAAGGGCATCGGCCGCGCCACCGCCGAAGTCCTGGCCGAGGAAGGCATGGACCTCCTCCTCGTCTCCCGCTCCGCCGACGTGCTGGAGGAAACCGCCAACAGCATCCGCCGCACCCGCCAGGTCCAGGTCGAAACCCTCGCCGCCGATCTCTCCCAGGAATCCGAAGTCCTCCGCCTCGCCCAGCACGCCGGCGAAATCGATGTCCTCGTCAACAACGCCGGCGCCATCCCCCCCGGCACCGTGTTGTCCGTAGATAACGAAACCTGGCGCAAAGCCTGGGACCTCAAGGTCTTCGGCTTCATCTCGCTCTGCCGCCAGCTCTACCCGCACATGGCCGCCCGCAAGTCCGGCGTCATCGTCAACGTCATCGGCGCCGCCGGCGAGAAATTCCCCCCCGGCTACATCGCCGGCGCCGCCGGCAACGCCTCCCTCATGGCCTTCACCCGCGCCCTCGGCCACGGCTCGCAGAAAGACGGCATCCGCGTCGTCGGCATCAACCCAGGCGCCACCGAAACCGAACGCCAAACCATGCTCCTGCGCCACCGCGCCCAAACCGAACTCGGCGACGCCAACCGATACCCCGAACTCCTCGCCAACAACCCCTTCGGCCGCATCGCCACGCCCCACGAGATCGGCTACGCCGTCGCCTTCCTGGCCAGCCCGCGCAGCGGATACACCACCGGCACCATCCTCACGATTGATGGTGGGGCATAAGCAAGCGGTTCTTTTTTGAAAAAAAGAACCAAAAAACTTTTATGACTTTGCGCCGGGGCTATCCCCGGCGCAAAGTCATGAAGTCTTTTTTGCTTCTTTTTTCTTCAGAAAAAAGAAGACTCTTCCTTCACCCCACCAAAGCCGCCAACCACAGCCCGCCCACCGCACACGCTACCGAAGCCACGCTCACCCCCACCGCCATCCGCCGCACCGCGGCATCGCTGAGATCCAGCGCATACCCCTCCATCGGCGGCGGCAGCAGGCTCAAATCGGCCACATCGAACAGGCACGCCGCGTGCACCTGCGTCGTGTCGAAGTCATCGGCCGTGGCGGTCCGTGCGGTCATGTCGCTGTCTCCTTCATCCCGCCGCCCTCACGGAGCGCTGCGGTGCCCGGGAAACATGGCCGCTGCGGCGGTTGGGAACAATGAAACGCATCCCCAAAGATCGGCCCGCCAACAGCCATTCCTTCCCCCCGGCCGCCCCGCCGGGGAAAACCATTTCGCCTACTCCGGTGCCCGCCGGTCGATGAAGGCGGAGGGATGCAGCGGCACCGCAGTGGAGGACTTGATGCGCTCCATCGCGAAGCGGGAGGTCACGTTCTTCAGCGGCACCACCGCGATCAGCCGTTTGTAGAACGCGTCGTATTCCGCCATGTCCGCCGTCACCACGCGCAGCATGTAGTCCACGTCGCCGGCCATGCGATGGAACTCCAGCACCTCCGGCATCGCCTCCACCGCCGCGGCGAACCGCGCCAGCCACTCCGGCGAATGGCTGCCCGCCTCGATCGCCACGAACACCGTCAGTCCCATCCCCACCCGGGCCGGGTCCACCAGCGCCACCCGCCGCAGCACCACCCCGCCGGCCTCCAGCTTCTGGATCCGCTTCCAGCACGGCGTCGGCGAAAGCCCCACCCGGTCCGCCATCTCGGCGATCGAAAGCGTACAATCCTGCTGCAGCAAGCCCAGCAGCTTGCGATCGATCTCATCCATCACCAGCGGGGCTGGCCGTGCGCTATTGTCCGACATGTCACGTAGGATAGCACGGTATCACGCGACTGGAATGTTAAACCCCTGCGGGGTCGGGGAATGCCATGCCACCGCCGACCGCCGCCAGAGCCGGCCCATCTCCCCGCCGGCCCCGCCCTGGCATGGGCTTGCAAACTTCGCAGCCCCGCCAATCGCCGCTTGCCCGCCCGCCCCGCACGCTGAACCATCCGGCCATCCCGTCGGGAGAAAGCCCATGTTCCAGTCCCACATTGTCGAAATCGCCGGCCGCGTCGCCGGCGCCGCCGTCGGCACCCAGGCCGGCCTGCGCTTCATCGCCATCGACCCTCGCCTGGAGGAGATCGACGGCAGCGCCTGGCCCACGCTGGCCGACCTCCACCACGCCGCCGACCACCTGATCCGCCAGGGCAGCCTGCCCCGCCGGCCTTGTTGATCCCTAGCGATTGGCGCCAGGTACCCAAAGTACGTCGCCGGTTCCCTTGCCGTTGAGCCAACGCCCCAGCACGAACAGGTGGTCCGACAACCGGTTGAGGTAGCGGACCACCGCCGGGTTCACCTCCTCCACATGCGAAAGCGCCACCACCCGCCGCTCCGCC
>JBIKOJ010000030.1:0-34398 GCA_044358135.1 Acetobacteraceae bacterium
CCATCGGCCAGGACGGCCTGGTTTACTTTGAGCGCGAAAGCCTGCCATTCGCCTACCACAACGATCCCGACAAGACCGCCCGCGCCCAGCACCCACACCACCCCACCTGGACCACACTGGGCGACATCGGCCACCTCGACGCCGACGGCTATCTCTACCTCACCGACCGCAAGGCCTTCATGATCATCTCCGGCGGGGTCAACATCTACCCGCAGCAGATCGAGGACGCGCTCGTCACCCACCCCAAGGTACGCGATGCAGCCGTCATCGGCATCCCCAACCCTGACCTCGGCGAAGAGGTGAAGGCCGTCGTCGAACCCGCCGATGGCGCGGAACCCGATGCAGCACTGGCCGAGGAACTCACCGTTTATCTGCGCACCCGCGTCGCCCGCTATATGGTGCCGAAATCCATCGACTTCACCGATGCCCTGCCCCGGCTACCCACGGGCAAGCTCTACAAGGCCGCGCTGCGCGAGAAGTACCGCCAGCAACAGGGCTGAACATCCACCAAGGAGGAAAACCACAATGTCGGATGCCCCCAAGCGGCCTCGGCCGCAGCCAACGCCAGAGACCAAATTCTTCTGGGAAGGCTGCGCCCGCGGCGAGCTCCTGCTCCAGAAGGACAACGCCACCGGCAAGTGCTACTTCCCGCCCCGTCCCTTCGTGCCAGGCACCGGCAGCACCGACATCTCGGTCGTGAAGGCATCCGGCAAGGGCCGCCTCTACAGCTACGTCATCAACCACCGCCCGCCGCCAGGCTTCACCGCCCCCTATGCGATCGCCGTGGTGGAGCTGGACGAGGGTGTGCGCATGATGACCAACATCGTCGACTGCCCGCAAACGCCCGAGGCGCTGGTGCTCGACATGCCCGTCGAGGTCACCTTCGAGAAGATCGACGACGAGATCTCGCTCCCCCTGTTCCGTCCGGCGAAGGGCTGATCCGATGCTGAAACCCCGCGAAATCGCCGTCGTCGGCGCCGCCGAAACAACCAGCCTGGGCAAGATCCCCGGCATGTCCAACATCCAGCTTCACGCCGACTGCGCGCTGAACGCCATCCGCGACGCCGGCCTCAAGGTCAGCGACATCGACGGCATCGCCTGCGCCGGCGAAAGCCCCACCAACGTCGCCCACTATCTCGGCATCGTTCCGAAATACGTGGACGGCACCGGCGTGGGCGGCTGCTCCTTCATGATCCACGTCCGCCACGCCGCGGCAGCCATCAGCGCCGGCCTGTGCAAGACCGTGCTGATCACCCACGGCGAATCCGGCAACTCGCGCATCGGCCTCAACCGCCCCGCCCCCAACCCCGCCGCCCTGGCCGGCCAGTTCGAAGCGCCCTACGGCCCCGCCGGCCCGCCGTCGATGTTCACCATCCCGGTGCTGCGCTACCTGAAGACCTACGGCCTCACCGAGGAACACCTCGCCATGGTCGCGGTGATCCAGCGCGAGTGGTCGTCGAAGAACACCCGCGCCAGCATGCGCGACCTCACCACCGTCGAGGGCGTGCTCGGCAGCCGCATGATCGCCTATCCGTTCCGCCTGCTGATGTGCTGCCTGGTCACCGACGGCGGCGGCGCGCTCATCCTCACCTCCGCCGACCGCGCGAAGGACTTCCCGAACAAGCCCGTCTACATCCTCGGCACCGGCGAGTCGGTCGAAACGCCGATGATCTCGCAGATGCGCGACTTCACCTCCTCGGCCGCCTTCAAGGTCGCCGGCCCCACCGCCATGAACGCCGCCGGCATCAAGCACAGCGACGTCGATCACCTCATGATCTACGACGCCTTCGCCCACCTGCCGCTCTACGGCCTGGAAGACCTCGGCTTCTGCAAGCCGGGCGAAGCCGCACAGTTCATCTGGGAACGCAACACCGCCCCCGGCGGCAAGCTCCCGCTCAACACAAACGGTGGCGGCCTGTCCTACACGCACACCGGCATGTACGGCATGTTCGCCCTGCAGGAGAGCGTTCGACAGTTGCGCGGCACCGCGGATGCACAGATCGCGGGCGCCAAGGTCAGCGTCTGCCACGGCGTCGGCGGCATGTTCGCGGCCTCGGGCACGATCGTGTTCGGGAACGAGTAGAGGAAGGCCAGGGGCGTTGCCCCTGGACCCCACCAGGGGGCCGAGCCCCCTGGACCCTCGACCATGGAAGCCGGGGCGCAAGCCCCGGCTTCGCTATTTTCGGACCAGCGCGGGCATCACCGCGAAGGCGAGGAACAGCGCGAGTGACAGCGCACCAGGCGCCGTGCCGAAATGCGCCAGCCACTCTCCGGGCGCCATGCCACGCAGCACCAGTGAACCGCCAAGCTCCGCCACCATCAGCAGCCCAAACGCCAAGGCGCCCATGCGCCACCGCGCCCCCCTCGCCGCCACGTCGAATCGCCCCACCAACCAACGCGCCACCCACCAGCAGGCCAGCAGCATGGCCGGCGCCTCCATCGCAAGGGCGCCCAGCGTCCCGAACCGCGGCCGGACAATCCCCTCCCGGACCACGCCCAGCACGAACCCCACGGCAAAGACCGCCAAAAAATAGGCCAGCGCGGCACGCACGATGCGATCCATGGTCTCACTGGCCCCAAACATTCGCCCGCTCCAGAGAGCGCTTTCACCAAGAAGGCCTGAATGGCAAAGCGGATCAAGGCCTTGCGTAGGTCCGAGGGCACATCCATCGCATAGGAATTTTTTTCAAATCCCCTTGCACCGCCCCGTTGTGTTAATTATATTTTCCATCTATGCTAACGCAACCGACCAGCACCCCCGAGACAAGCCTGCGCTCCTTCAACCCCATAGGGGAAAGGCAGGAGACGCGCGCCCTCTTTCTGGCGCTGAAAATCTGGCTGCTCGCCCTCCTCGCACCCCTCCTGGGTGCCCGCGCTGCACGCGCCTGGGTCGCATCCATCCTCCCCACCACCTGCGAAGCAGAACCCTCGGAGTTCACCGAGGAGGAAATCCGACTTCTCATCCCCTTCCTCTTCCTCATCGGCCCCGGCCCCAACCGCGGCATGCGGCCCCACGCCCGTACCAGGCCCATCGCCCGGCCGGCCCACGCCCGCGATCCGCCTTTCGCCTAAGGACTCACTCAAAAAACATCCCGAATCTGCGCGCAAAACGCGGGCGCGCCGAGAGGATGACTCATGTCCAGAAGGGTCCGGCCATGTCTCCTACGTCATGCTCCTTCAGCGCCTCATCCCTCCGATCGCCCAAGGACCAAGGGCGACCGAAACGAAAATGAGCACGAGCACGATGCCGACGATGTCACTCCACGCACCGTCTTGGCTTGCATCAGCGGCGCGATTGAGCCTTGCGCGGAACATAATCGCGTCAGCCAGCTGCCAGATGCCCGCCACGATGCCCACCGTCAGCTGCTCCGAGCGACTGGAGAGGCCGAACGCAACCACCACAAGCAGAGAGGGAACAAGGATTGTCACGACCATCGCGACCAAACCAGCAAGAAGGTGATCGAGTACATCACCCTCCAAGGCTGCGAAAATGGTGTCCATCGCCGATAGCAACACGATGTAGCAGACGGCGGCCCACAGAAGCCGTAGCCACCGCCTACCCATGCGACGACCAGACCGCCGCAACCGCTTCCGGCGTCGTAGCCTCATTCCCCCGCACCGCCGAAGGCGTCCCAAAGAACCGTGGCGCCGGCCCCGGCGCCGTCACCCCGTTCACCTGAACAAAGGTCCCGCGCGCCACATTGTGCGGATGCGCCGGCGCCTCTGCCAGCGACAGCACCGGCGCCACCACCGCGTCCGTCGCCCCCATCAGCGCGTCCCACTCCGCCCGCGTCTTGGTCTTGATCACTGCCGCCAGCTTCGCCCGCAGCGCCGGCCAAGCTGCCTGGTCCCGCTGGTTGTCGAACGCCGCATCGTCCAGCCCCGCCAGCTTGCGCAGCAGCGCATAGAACTGCGGCTCAATCGCCCCGATCGCGATATGCCTGCCATCGGCGCATTCGTACGTACCGTAGAAATGCGCCCCACCGTCCAGCATGTTCGCCTCGCGCTCTGCCGTCCACGCCCCGGCCGCCATCATCCCATGGAAGGGCGAGGTCAGGCTCGCCACGCAGTCCGACATGGCCGTGTCCACCACCTGCCCCCTGCCGCTCTTCCGCGCTTCGATCACCGCCGCCAGCACTCCCATGCACAGGTACAGCGCCCCGCCGCCGAAATCGCCCACCAGGTTCAACGGCGGCACCGGCTTATCCTTCGGCCCGATCGCACCCAACGCCCCAGCCACAGCGATATAGGTGATGTCATGCCCCGCCACCTGCGCCAGCGGCCCCTCCTGCCCCCAACCGGTCATTCGCCCATAGACCAGCGCCGGATTTCGTCCCAGCACCACATCCGGCCCTAGCCCAAGCCGTTCCATCACTCCAGGCCGGAACCCCTCGATCAGCACCTCGGCATGATCCAGCAGCGCCAACGCCGCCACCACATCCTCCGGCTTCTTCAAGTCAAGCTGCACCAGGCGACGCCCTCTCAGGGTCACATCCGTCGGCCTCGCCTGCGTCCCGGGCCGGTCGATCCGCACCACGTCCGCGCCCATATCCGCCAGCAGCATCGCCGCAAACGGGCCCGGCCCGATCCCCGCGAATTCCACCACCCGCAGCCCCGACAGAGGTCCCGGATTCGCCATGGCCCGATCTCCTTCCCATCAACCGGTCGTGCGCCGGTCCCTGCGCCAGCCTAGCCCCCGCCCATCGCCCGCGAAACCTCTTCTGTCTGGACGTGCCCGGCGGATTGCCGCAGGCTGCCATCAACGCCGCGCGACAGACGCACCCCTGGAGGACACGATGAAGTTCACCTGGTTCAACCTGATGCCCTGGCCGCACCTGCCGGACGATTTCCGCGAGAAGAACCGCTCGGTCTGGGTCGATATCGACCAGGCGCTGTTCGACCCCGTGAAATGTCACGAAGTCTACAACGACTACCTCGACCTGCTCGAATACGCCGACCAGCTGGGCTACGACGGGGTGGGGATCAACGAGCATCACCAGAACGGCTACGGCCTGATGCCCTCGCCCAACATCATGGCCGCCTCCCTGGCCCGCCGCACCAGCAACGCCGCCGTCGTCGTCCTCGGCAACTCCATCGCGCTCTACAACCCGCCGATCCGGGTCGCCGAGGAATTCGCGATGCTGGACATCATGACCGGCGGCCGCTTTGTCGCCGGCTTCCCCGTCGGCACCTCGATGGACACCAACTACTGCTACGGCACCATCCCCGGCCTCACCCGCGAGAAGTATGCCGAGGCGCACGAGCTCATCATCCGCGCCTGGACCGAGAAGAAGCCCTTCGCCTTCAACGGCCGCTACACCAAGCTGCGCCACGTCAACCTGTGGCCCAACGTGCTGCAAACCCCGCACCCGCCCATCCACATCCCTGGCGGCGGCTCCGTCGAGACCTATGATTTCTGCCTCGACAACACCTACAGCTATTCCTACCTCAGCTTCTCCGGCTACCTCAGGGCGAAGGCCCTGATGGAGGGCTACTGGAACCGCGTCGGCCAGCGCAACGCCGACCAGTCCCCCTACCGCGCCGGCTTCGCCCAGACCGTCTTCGTCGCCGAAACCGACGAGGAGGCTGAACGTCTTTACTCGGAACATGCCTTCTACTTCTACAACCGCTGCCTGCACGTCTACCCGGGCTTTGCCGACGCCCCGGGCTACCGCACCATCAAGACCATCCAGTCCGGCGCGCTCAACCAGTACATGCGGCCCAACTACCCCAACCTCACCTGGAAGGACCTGGTCGACGGCGGCTACATCATCGCCGGCTCGCCGGAAACCGTGCGTCAGCGCTTCGAGGAGCTGATCAAGGGCCTGCACGTCGGCAACATCTTCCTGTTGCTGCACGTCGGCAACATGCCCAAGGACAAGTGCATGTATTCCACGAAGCTGTTCGCAGAGAAGGTCATGCCCCACCTTCGCAACCTCTTCCCCGAGCACGCCAGCGACAACCGCTTCTGGTGCAAGCCCATCGCTCGCCGCGCTACTCCCGCCCCGGTCGGCCATGCCGAGATGGTTCCTGCCCAATGATCACCACCCGCAAGATCGCAACCCGTGCCGCCGACGTGAATGTCCTCTCGGGCGGCACCGGACCCGACCTCCTCTTCCTCCACAACGCCGGCGGCGTCACCGCCGAGAACCCATTCCTCCTCGCATTGGCCAACAAGTACCGTGTCTTCGCCCCGCAACTTCCCGGCTACGGCGACAGCGGCGACAGCGACAACATCCGCGACATGCTGGATGTCACGCTGCACAGCTTCGACGTGCTGGAGGCCCTGGGCCTGGAACGGCCCATCCTGGTCGGCCACTCCCTCGGCGGCATGATCGCCGCCGAGATGGCCGCGCTCCGCCCGCGCGAGGTGGACAAGCTTTGCCTTATCGCCTCCGCCGGCCTCTGGCTGGATGCCTACCCCGTCCCCGACATCTTCACCCTGCTGCCACGCGAATTCCCCGCCTACATGTTCCACGACGCGGAAGCGGGCGCGAAGATGATGGCCACAGGCGGCAACATGAACGACCCGGCCTTCCTCATCCCCTTCTTGGTCACAAACGCCCGCCAGCTCGGCATGGCCGGCAAGTTCCTCTTCCCCATCCCAGACCGCGGACTCAAGGACCGGATCCACCGCATCCGCGCTCGTACCATTCTCGTCTGGGGCGATTCCGACCGCATCTTCCCCGCGCCATACGCGCAGGCATTCAAGTCGCTCATCCCCGGCGCCGAACTCGTCAGTATCCCCGATGCCGGCCACCAGGTCGTGCTGGAACAGACAGATGCCGTCTTGGCCGCCATCGGCCGCCTAGGCTGACGAGACCAGCGTTCCGTTTTCCCCTCTCGCCGCGTATCCTCCGGCCGGGTATCCCCCCGGCCGGACTTCTTCTCGAGGCATCGCCCATGACGGAAAGCCTGATCGAAGCCACCGCCGAACGGCTGTTCGGCGACCACATCTCCACACGCCTGCTCGCGGCGGCCGAACAAGGCACGTTCCCCACGGATGCCTGGCAAGCGGTGGAAGATGCCGGCCTGCCTCGCGGCTTGGTGCCGGAAGAAGCAGGCGGCTTCGGCATGCCTGCCGTGGAGGCGCTTGCCATCCTGCGCGTCGCCGGCCGCCACGTCGTCCCGCTGCCGCTCGCGGAGACCATGGCCGCCAGTTGGCTCCTCGCCGGCGCCGGCCTCGATATCCCGGACGGCCCCCTCACCATCGCCCCCGTGGTGAAGGGCGAGACCCTGTCCCTCAGCCGCCGCGGCCAGGAATGGCACCTCACCGGCACCGCCACTCGCATCCCCTGGGGCCGCGACGCCGTTGCCGTCGCCGTCCTCGCCGAGCACCAGGGCACCCCCATGGTCGTCCGCCTCGACCGCGGCGGCTTCGCTGTCACTCCTGGCAGCAACCTTGCTCGCGAGCCGCGGGACTCGCTGCGCATCGATGCCGTCCTCGCGCCAACTGACGTCGCCCCTGCGGCGAGCGGCGTGGACGCCCAGGCGCTGCGTGCCCTCGGCGCTACAATGCGCAGCCTGCAGATGGCCGGCGCCATGGCTTCGCTGCTCAGCATGTCGACGCAATACGCGCTCGACCGCACCCAGTTCGGCAAGCCGATCGGGAAGTTCCAGGCGATCCAGCACAACCTCGCCATCCTCGGCTCGCACCAGGCCGCCGCAGGCGCCGCCGCCATTGGCGCCGCAGAAGCGGTCGGCGAGGGCCTGCGCATCTTCCCCATCGCCGTCGCCAAGATCCGCACCGGCGAGGCTGCCGGCCTCTGCGCCTCGCTCGCCCACCAGGTCCACGGCGCCATCGGCTTCACCTACGAGCACAGCCTCCACTACCGCACCCGGCGCCTGCTCTCCTGGCGCAACGAGTTCGGCAGCGAGTCCGAGTGGAGTCTTCTTCTCGGCCGCCACCTCGCCGCCGCTGGGCCAGATCGCCTGTGGCCCGAAATCACGTCAGCCTGAGCCGCCAGGAATTCCCATGGTCGACCTTCCCTTCGCCCCGCCCCCGCCTTGCCCCGAGGCCGAGACCCTCCGCCAGGAGGTCCGCAGCTTCCTCGCCGATGCCCTCGCCGATCGCACCCCGGCCCAGCGCGCCGAGAGTTGGCAGGGCCACGACCCCGAGTTCAGCCGCAAGGTTGGCGCCAAGGGCTGGATCGGCATGACCTGGCCGAAGCAATACGGCGGCCAGGAGCGCAGCGCCCTTGAGCGCTATGTGGTGCTGGAGGAAATGCTCGCCGCCGGCGCCCCTGTCTCCCACCACTGGATCGCAGACCGCCAGTCAGGCCCCCTCCTCCTGCGCGTCGGCACGGATGAGCAGAAGGACACCATCCTTCCGCGCATCGCCCGCGGAGAGGCGATGTTCTGCATCGGCATGTCGGAGCCCGACAGCGGCTCCGACCTCGCCGCCACCCGCACCCGCGCCACCCGCGTCCAGGGTGGCTACGTGGTGAACGGCACCAAGGTCTGGACCTCCGGCGCCCACCAGGCCGACTACATGATCCTGTTCTGCCGTACCGGCCAGGGCGAGCGCCACGAAGGCACCAGCCAGTTCCTGGTCGATCTGCACGCCACGTCCGGCCTGAGCATTCGCCCTATCCACGCCATGACGGGCGAGCACCACTTCAACGAGGTCGTCTTCACCGACGCGTTCCTCCCCGAAACCGCCCTGCTCGGCAAGGAAGGCGACGGCTGGAACCAGGTCACCAGCGAACTGGCCTACGAACGCAGCGGGCCGGAGCGCTTCCTGTCCTCCTTCCTGGTCGTGTCCGAGATGCTGCGTGTCCTCGGCCCCGAGCCCTCCGAGCGCGCCGCCATCGCCATCGGTCGCCTCGCCGCCCACATCCACACCTTGCGCCGCATGTCCCGTTCTGTCGCCGGCATGTTGCAGGCCGGTGAGAACCCCGCCCTCCAGGCGGCCCTGGTCAAGGAACTTGGCAACTCCCTGGAGCAGGAGATCCCCGAGATCGCCCGCCTCCTGATCGATTGCGAACCCAGCCTCGAGTCCGACGACCGCTTCCTCGCCACTCTTTCCCTCATTACCCTTCACGCACCCTCCTTCTCGCTCCGAGGTGGCACGCGCGAAATCATGCGCGGCATGATCGCCCGCGGCCTCGGCCTCCGATAACTCCGAAAGACCACGCCATGACCGACAAGATCCTCTACGAGCTGGACGAGGCTGGCATCGCCGTCCTCACGCTCAACCAGCCCGAGGCGCGCAACCCGCTGACGGACCAGGACTTCATCGACCGATTCTGCGACCTCTGCGAGCAGATTCAGAACGACCCCACGGTCCGCGTCGCCATCCTCACAGGTGCCGGCAGTGCCTTCTCCTCCGGCGGCAACGTCAAGCGCATGGCCGAGGCCGGCGAAGAGCGCCGCACCAACCCCATCGGCACCCGCGGCTACTACCGCAAGGGCATCCAGCGCCTGCCGCTCGCGCTCGAGAAGCTGGATGTCCCTATCATCGCTGCCGTCAACGGCCCCGCCATGGGTGCCGGCTGTGACCTCACCACCATGTGCGATATCCGCATCGCCGCCGAAAGCGCCCGCTTCGCCGAAAGCTTCGTCAAGCTCGGCCTCGTCGCCGGCGACGGCGGCTCCTGGCTCCTGCCCCGCGTGGTCGGCCTCTCGAAGGCCTACGAGTTGGCCCTCACCGGCGATACCATAGACGCCCAGCAGGCGCTCGCCTGCGGCCTCGTCTCCCAGGTGGTGCCGGATGCCGAGCTCATGAACGCCGCCCGCACCCTGGCCAAGCGCATCGCCGCCAACCCGACCCAAGCCGTGCGCATGACAAAGCGTCTGATCCGCGAAGGTCAGCAGATCCGGCTCGACACGCTGCTGGAAATGGCTGCGTCCTTCCAGGCGCTTGTCCACACCACCGCCGACCACCGCGAAGCCGCGACCGCATTCGTCGAGAAGCGCAAGCCGGTCTTCCGCGGGAGCTGAGTGAATGGCAAGCCCCATCGGCTTCATCGGCCTGGGCGTGATGGGCGAGCCGATGTGCCGCAACATCGCAACCCGCAGCGGCAGACCCGTCGTCGCGTATGACATGTCGTCGGCCCCGCTCGCGCGGCTGGAAGCTCATGGCGTCGCCGCGGCGGGAAGTGCCGCGGCGGTCATGCGCGCGGCCAACATCGTACTGCTCTGCCTTCCCGGTGGGCCGCAGCTGGAGGCGGTGTGCCGCGGCCCCTCCGGCCTGCTCGCCGCCGCCCGGCCGAGGCAGGTGGTGGTGGATCACGGCACCTCCCCCGTCAGCCTCACGCGGGAGCTTGCCGCCGAGTTCGCGGCCGTGGGCGTGGCCTATGCCGATGCGCCCATCGCCCGCACCCGCGCGGCGGCCGAGGCCGGCACGCTCAGCATCACCGTCGGCGCCAGCGCGGAGACGCTGGAGGCGATCCGCCCGATCCTTGCCTGCTGCGCGGAGGAGATCACCCATTGCGGCCCGGTCGGCGCCGGCCAGGTGGTCAAGCAGATGAACAACATGGTCCTGTTCCAGACCGTCGTCGCCCTGTCCGAGGCGCTGGCCATCGCCCGCGCCGCCGGCGTCGATGCCGGGGTGCTGTTCGACGCACTGTCCAAGGGCTCCGCCGACAGCTTCGCGCTGCGCAACCACGCCATGAAGGCGATCCTGCCGGACAGCTTCCCCGAGCGCGCGTTCTCCACCGAGTATGCGCTGAAGGACCTGTCCTACGCGCTCGATCTCGCCGCCGATTCGGGCCTCGCGCTGCCGGGGGCGGAGACCGCGCGCGACTACCTCACGCGCGCCATCGAGGCCGGCCACGGCAAGCTGTATTGGCCCGCCATCGCCCGGGTCGTGCGCGCCGCGGACTGATCCAATTTGCAATTCTTCCGATGCCCGGCCTATACGCCCGGGTAGCGTCCGGCACCCTCCGCCTGACGTGCCCGGGGAGCCAGCGTCAAAGCGTGTCAAGCAAGCCCAATGGCTCCAGCCCGCGGCCAGCCCGGCTCCTCGCCGGCCTTTGGTCCGCGGCCCTGCTCGTCATCCTCACCTTCCTGGTGCTCTACCCCACCGCGATGCTGTTGGTGGGCGCGCTCACCAATCTCAACCCGGTGGTGGACGGCTACCATCTCGAGGCGATCTCGATCGCCAGCTTCATCGACGTGCTGGCCAACGAGAATGTCCATTACGCGCTGGGCAACACGCTGATCGCCTGTGCCGGAGGCACTGCGGTGGCGGTGGTGATAGGCCTGTTCTTCGCGTGGATCGTGGTGCGGACCAATACGCCGTGGAAGGGGCTGATCGCCACCGCCGGCATGCTGCCGCTGTTCGTGCCGCCGCTGGTGGCCGGCGTCGGCTGGGCGCTGCTGGGCTCCCCCAAGACCGGGCTGATCAACACCTTCCTCGCCCGCGCCGGCATCGACTGGCGCATCAACCTCTATTCCATGTCGGGCATCATCTTCGTGTTCGGCATGTACTACGCGCCCTACGTGTACATGTTCACCGCCTCGGCGCTGCGCAACATGGACCCCTCGTTGGAGGAGGCCGCCGAGATCTCCGGCGCCACGCCGTTCCGCACCATCTTCACCATCACCTTCCCGCTGATCGCGCCGGCCATCATCTCCGGCATGCTGCTGTCCTTCGTGGTGATGCTGGGGATCTACGGCATTCCCGCCGTGCTGGGCGCGCCGGCCAACATCCCGGTGCTGACCACCTACATCTTCCAGCTCACGGCCTGGACCCCGCCGGAATACAGCAAGGCCGCCGCCGTCGCCCTCATCCTCATGGTCGCCACCGGCGCCCTGGTGGCGTTGCAGCAGAAGGTGCTGTCGGGCCGCAGCTACACCACGGTGGCCGGCAAGGCGTTCCGCCCGCGCAGCCTGAACCTCGGGCCGTGGCGCTTCCTCACCTTGGCGCTGGCGATCCTCTATCTCATCGTGGTGGTCGTGCTGCCCACGCTGGCGCTCATCGTCGCCGCCTTCCGCCGCTTCCTGTTCATCCGCGACGTTGCCAGCCTGTTCGACATGAAGCAGTACGGCCTGCTGCACTTCCAGCGTCTGTTCGACAACCCGGCAACGATGACCTCGATCTACAACACGATGAAGGTCGGCATCATCACCGCCGTCATCGGCGGCGTGCTGGCCTTCGCAATCGGCTACACCGTCACCCGCACCCAGGCCCCGGGCCGGCGCTGGATCGACATCATCGCCACCATCCCAGTGGCCATCCCGGGCCTGGTGATCGGCGTGGCGTATCTGTGGGCCTGGATCGGCATGCCATTCGGCTTCTACGGCTCGGTCTGGATCCTGGCGCTGGCCTTCGTCGCCCGCTTCATGCCGGACACCGTGAAGGCGCTGTCCGCCTCGCTGATGCAGATCCACAAGGAGCTGGAGGAGGCCGCCTGGATCTGCGGCCGCGGCACGCTGTCCACCATCCGCACCATCGTCCTGCCGCTCGCCCGCCCCGGCGTGGTTGCGGCCATGACACTGCTGTTCATCCTGGCGATCCGCGAGCTCGGCTCGTCGCTGTTCCTCTATTCCAGCAGCACCGTGGTGATGGCGGTCAAGCTGCTCGACTACTACGAGGGCGGCAATGTCGGCCTCACCGCCGCCTTCAGCCTGGTGCAGATGGTGATCCTCGCCGTTCTCATCGGCATCACCAACCTGCTCACTCGCGGCGCGACCAACAGCAGCGTTGGCCGCGCCGGCTGACTTCCCACAGCACCGAAAGGACTCCCGCCATGTCGGACAACAGGATCAGCCGCCGCACCCTGCTCGGCGCCGCCGGCCTCGGCGCGCTGGGCACCACGGTCTCCTACGGCCCTGCCCGCGCGCAGAAGCCCTACAACCCGCCCGCCGCCCTGATCGACGCCGCCCGCAAGGAAGGCCGCATCACCTACTACACCGCTGCCTTCGCCGAGGTGGAGCAGGAGACGATCAACCTGTTCAACAAGCGCTTCCCCTTCGTGCGCGTGGAGATGGTGCGCGCCCCGGGCGGCCAGCTGATCACCCGGGTCAAGACCGAGGCCGCCGCCGGCAAGCTCACCGCGGACGTGATCGACCATTCCGATCGCGGCCTGATGAAGGGCATCGAGGACCTGTTTGCCGACTACGCGCCGCCGAACGCGGGCGACTACATCCCGGACGTGCTGATCTCGCCCAAGCTCTGGCCGCGCATCACCCCGGGCTGGTGCGTCGCCTACAATTCGGAGCTGGTGAAGAACCCGCCCAAGACCTGGATGGACCTCACCCGCGCCGATGCCTACAAGCCCGGCACCATCGCCCAGGTCATCGCCCCCTCCGGCGGCACCACCTGGACGCGCATCATGTTCGAGCGCCAGGTGCTCGGCGAGAACTACTGGACCGCCCAGGCCGCCACCAAGCCCGCGCTCTACCCGTCCGGCGCGCCGCTGTCGGATGCGCTGGTCCGCGGCGAGGTGCAGATCGCCCCGCTGGTCTACAACGTCATCTACACCAAGCAGCGCGACGGCGCCCCGGTCGAGACCTTCTTCCCGCCCGAGGGCATCCCCATCGTCCCCTACGCCACCGGCATCCCGAAGACCGCGAAAAGCCCCAACGCCGCCAAGCTCTTCCTGGACTGGAGCATGTCCGACGAGGGCCAGATCCACTCGATCAAGGACCACGGCAACCTTACTTCGCTCAAGACCGCGCCGTTCAATCCGCCGGGCTTCGACCCGAAGGTCGCCAAGCTCTGGGTGCCGAAGTTCGACGAGTTCGAGAAGCTGCGCGACACCTGGATCCCGGAGTGGAACAAGATCTACGGCTACCGCCAGTAACCACGCCGAAGGAAGCCGAATGTCCGCCGAACTGCGCATCGCGCATCTGCGCAAGGTCTTCGCCACCGGCAAGCCGGCGGTGGACGACGTCAGCTTCACGATCGCCGCGGGCGAGATCGTGGTCCTGCTCGGCCCCTCGGGCTGCGGCAAGACCACGACCTTGCGCTGCGTCGCCGGCCTGGAACACCCGACGGACGGCGAGATCAGCCTGGCCGGCGAGCCGATCTCCGCCCCCGCGCGCGGCATCCTGATGGCCCCGCGCCTGCGCAACATCGGCATGGTGTTCCAGTCCTACGCGGTCTGGCCGCACATGACGGTGCGCGAGAACGTCGCCTATCCGCTGAAGTCGCGCGGCCTGTCCCGCGCCGACCAGGACCGCCGCATTGCCGACGCGCTGGCCCTGGTCGACCTCGCCGGCTACGCGGACCGCCCGGTGACCCAGCTTTCGGGCGGCCAGATGCAGCGCGTGGCGCTGGCCCGCTCCATGGTCTACGAGCCCCGCCTGCTGCTGCTGGACGAGCCACTGTCCAACCTCGACGCCCAGCTTCGCCTGCGCCTGCGCGACGACCTGCGCCGTATCGTCAAGAAGGCCGGCCTCACCGCGCTCTACGTGACCCACGACCAGACCGAGGCCGTGGTGCTCGGCGACCGGATCGGCGTGATGCGCGACGGCAAGCTGCTGCAGATGGCCTCGCCGGAGGAGGTGTACAACCGCCCCGCCGACCTGTTCGTCGCCGCCTTCACCGGGGCTTCGAACTTCATCCCCGGCCAGGTCACCGCGCGCGACGGCGAGTTCGGCGCCGTCCGCACCGCCGACGGCACCACGCTGCGCGCCTGGATGCCCGCCGGCGTCGCCCCGGGCGCGAACGTCCAGGTCGCCGTCCGCCCGGAGAACATCCGCTTCACCGAGGCCGCCGGCACCGAGAACCGTGTCACCGCCCGCATCGCCGCCCAGCGCTACCTCGGCATGCAGACCAGCTACGACCTCTCCGTCTTCGGCACCACCATCGAAGGCATCGAGGTCGGCACCGCCGCGCGCTACCCGGTCGGTAGCGAGGTCACCGTCGCCCTTCCGCCCGAATCCTGCTGGGCCTACGCCGCCTCCGCCGACGATGCCCGGGCAATGACGCCGCACTGACCGTTTGCCGCCAGGGCGCGGCCGGACTAGACCAACCCGCCTTAGTTCAGCGGGGGCGTCATGACCACCGTCAACATGCACGAAGCCAAGACCCACCTCTCTCGCCTGGTCGAACAGGCCGCGCGTGGCGAAACCGTGGTGATCGCAAAGGCCGGCAAGCCCCTGGTCAAGCTGGTGCCCGTCGACGTCCCCGCCCGCCCCTGCCGCATCGGCTTCATGAAGGGCGAGATCACCGTGCCCGATGATTTCGATACCATGGGCCAGGACGAAATCGAGCGCATGTTCTACGGTGAGTGAAGCTGCTCTTCGACACCCGTGTACTGCTCTGGGCTGCCGCCGACCTCGCACGGCTCAGCCCGGCCGCCCGGTCGCGTTTGGAGGATCCGGAGACGGTCGCGATCTTCAGCGTCATCAGCCTTTGGGAAGTGGTCATCAAGGCGCAACTCGCCCGCGACGACTTCGCCGTTCACTCGTATCGCTTCCGCGCCACGCTGCTTGATCGGGGCTGCATCGAACTACCGGTCACCGCTGAGCATGGGCTCGCCCTGAGCGACCTGCCGACGCTGCATCGCGATCCGCTCGACCGTCTGCTGCTCGCCCAGGCGCGCCACGAAGGCGCTATCCTGGTGACCGCCGACCCCACGCTTGCCCGCTACCCGGTTCCAGTCCGCCTGGCCTGACCCCGCCTGGACGCCCCACCCCCCATCCCGTAACCTGCCGGCCAACACAGCAGAAACGGCAGGAAACGCTCATGTCCGACGCCCCCCTCGTCCGCCTCGAACGCCACTCCGACGTCGGCGTCATCATCGTCAACAACCCACCGGTCAATGCCCTCTCCCCCGGCGTCCCCGAGGGCATCGTTGCCTGCCTGAACGAGGGCCTGGCCGACCCCGCCATCAAGGCCATGGTCCTGATCGGCGACGGCCGCAGCTTCATCGCCGGCGCGGACATCCGCAATTTCGGCAAGGGCCGCGCGCCCATCGCGCCCGGCAACCGCAGCCATGACGTACTCGACCGCTCCACCAAGCCCGTCGTCGCCGCCATCCACGGCTACGCGCTCGGCGGCGGGCTCGAGAACGCCATGGGCTGCAACTACCGCATCGCCAAGCGCAGCGCCAAGGTCGGCCTGCCCGAAGTCCTCATCGGCATCCTCCCCGGCGGCGGCGGCACCCAGCGCCTGCCGCGCCTGATCGGGCCCAAGGCGGCGCTCGACCTCATTGTCTCCGGCCGCCACGTTCCGGCCGCCGAGGCGCTCACGCTCGGCATCATCGACGCCCTCGTCGAGGACGACCAGGACCTGAAACAGCAGGCCATCGCCTTCGCCCGCGCCAGGGCCGACATCCGCCCGCTGCCGCAGATCAGCAGCCGCACCGACAAGCTGGAGGAAGCCAAGTCCGACCCCGGCATGTTCGACGCCAAGCGCAAGGAGATCGCGCGCCGCGCCCGCAACCAGAAGGCGCCTTACAACTGCATCCTCGCCGTCCAGGCCGCCACCGAACTCCCCTTCGCCGAGGGGCTGCAGCGCGAACGCGACCTGTTCAACGAGCTCGAGAACTCTGACGAAGCCCGCGCGCTCCGCTACGTCTTCTTCAGCGAGCGCGAGGCCGCCCGCGTGCCTGGCCTCGACCCCGCCACCTCGATCCGCGAAATCAACACCGCCGCCGTCATCGGCGCCGGCACCATGGGCGGCGGCATCGCCATGGCCTTCGCGGATTACGGCGTGCCGGTCCGCATCCTCGAAGCAACCCAGGAAGCGATGGATCGCGGCATGGCCCGCATCCGCGCCAACTACGAAACTTCGGTCAAGCGCGGCTCCCTCGCGGCCGACGAGATGGAGCGCCGCTTCGCCCGCATCACCCCCGTCCTCTCCTACGACCTGATCGGCGACGCCGACGCCGTGGTGGAAGCCATCTTCGAACAGATGGCCCCGAAGAAGGAGGTCTTCGCCAAGCTCGACGCCGTCATGAAGCCCGGCGCCCTCCTCCTCTCTAATACCTCCGCACTCAACATCGACGAAATCGCGTCCGCCACGAAGCGCCCGCAAGACGTGGCCGGCGCCCACTTCTTCTCGCCCGCCAACGTGATGAAGCTGTTGGAAGTCGTGAAGGGTGCCAAAACCTCGCCCGATACCATGGCCAGCACCATGGCCATGGGCCGCAAGATCGGCAAGCTCAGCGTCGGCTGCGGCAACTGCGACGGCTTCCTCGCCAACCGTTCCCGCGCCCCGTTCAACGCCGAAATGGTCATCATGCTCGAAGAAGGCGCGCTGCCTGAGCAGGTCGACAAGGTCATGGTCGATTTCGGCTACCCGATGGGCCCCTTCGCTGTTGGTGACCTCGCGGGCCTCGACATCGGCGCCGAAAGCCGCAAGCGCCGCGCCGCCGCCGACCCCAACTACCGCAAGCTGCCCATCGCCGACCGCCTGGTCGAAATGGGCCGCTTCGGACAGAAGACCGGAGCCGGCTGGTACCGCTACGAAAAGGGCGACCGCACGCCGCACCCCGATCCCGTCGTGAAGCAGATCATCGCTGACGTGGGCCGCGAACTCGGCATTGAGCAACATACCTTTACGGAGGAGGAAATCCTCCGCCGCCTGCTGTTCTCCTCCGTCAACGAAGCCTGCAAGATCCTGGAGGAAGGCATCGCCTACCGCTCCAGCGACATCGACATCATGTGGCTCCATGGCTTCGGCTTCCCGCGCTACCGCGGCGGCCTGATGTTCTGGGCGGACCAGATCGGCCCCAAGGCGATCTACGACCAGATCAGCGTCTGGCACCAACGCTACGGCAACCGCTGGGCCCCGTCACCTTACCTCCGCGCGCTTGCAGAATCCGGCACAAGCTTCCGCAACGCAAAGCCGGGTAAGTAGGAAGGCGCGTCTCCCGTGAAGGAAGTCCCATGATCGACAAGACCGTCCGCACCGTTGCGGAGGCCCTCAACGGCATCCCGGATGGCGCGACGGTCCTCATGGGCGGCTTCGCAGGCACCGGTGAGCCCCGCCACCTTCTCGCCGGTCTTCTCGAACAGGGCGCCAAGGATCTCACCATCGTCGGCATCCACGCCGGCATGGCCGACGATGGCCTCGGCGCCCTCGTTGCCGCAGGTCGCGTCCGCAAGGCCATCGTCTCGTGGGCGAGGAGCCCCAATGGCCCAATCCCCCTCGAACCCCTGCTGCGCGAAGGTCGCGCCGAACTCGAACTCGTCCCTCAAGGCACACTGGCCGAACGCATCCACGCGGCCGGCTCTGGTGTGCCCGCCTTCTTCACCGCCACCTCCGTCGGCACCCCTCTGGCCAAGGGCAAGGAGCACCGTGAGATAGACGGCCGCATCTACGTGCTGGAGAAAGCCATCTTCGCCGACGTCGCTCTGATCGAGGCTTGGCAAGCCGACCGCTGGGGCAACCTCACCTACCGGCGCGCAGGCCGAAACCTCAACGCCGTCATGGCTCCGGCCGCCAAGCTCACCATCGCCCAGACCCAGCACCTGGTCAAACTCGGCACCCTGGACCCGGACCACATCGTCACGCCCAGCATCTACGTGCAGCGGGTCCTGCACATCCCCTATGGAGACCCTCCGCTTTAGGCAGCGGCCTCATTCTCCCCGACCACAAGAATGGCGTAATCCGTCTGCGCCCGCGGCACATGCCCACGGAACGCAAACGGATCAACCCGCCGGGGCTTACGGCTCCAGCACTGTCGTGCTCTCCAGTTCCTTTTCGATATCGGACCGGTCGAGGCTCACCACGTGGTACTCCCCCTTGATGAACGGCTCGAACTGATCCCGATAATGCGGGCTGCCCGGCATGCCGGAATTGCCGATGTTCTGCACCGCAAGGAATTTCCGTGGCTCCGCGAAGTCCGCCACGATCCGATACTCCGCACCGGAGCTCGCCGCATGCGGCGGCAACTCGCCACCCGTATTGCGCACGGTGTGCGACCCGCCATCGAGCGGCGCCGGCCCGATGTCGAAATCCGCCGCAACATCCAGCCCGCCAACCGGGTGCTTCCAGTGCGCAACATGCACGGTGCCCCAAGTCCAGCCCTTGGAGTCTGCCCCCAGCCGACCGCGCAGCGTCGCCATGCCGGCCTTCGCCGCCGCCACCGCCGCTGCCTTCGTCCCATCGGGGAAATACGCCATGTCCGGATTTGCCAGCAGGTGCACGCACAAATTCGTCTGCTGCATGGCTAGGTCCAGCAGCCGCTGCGGAATGTGCACCGACAGCGTCGCGCGCTGGAAATGGAACATGAACGTCTCGAACACCGTCGCCGCAACGCTGTCCACGGTGTACATGCAATCCCAACCGTCCAGGATCGCCGCCATCGCCTCGGCATCCGCATCCCCGCTGCCTTTCAGCAGCGAAACAACGCCCGGCGCCGACCGTTCCGCCCGAACGCTCTTCACGTCGTTCTGAAGTCCGATGGTATGCGCCCGGTCCGCCTTGGCGCCCGAGAACGCCTGGTCGATCCGAATGCCGCGATGCCCCTGAGAATATGCGCCATAGATCGGATACTTGTAGCCAGGCTCCACAATCCGCTGGTTCGCGCTCGCGACGACCCCCGTCGAGGGGTTGTAGCGGTTCGGCAACCAATCGAACGGGATGTAGCCCGTCCAGCGATCGGCCGAGTTGTTGGCATCCCGAACCCCTGCCGTCATCCGCCCACGGATCGGCAGCCGCCCGGCCATCTGGTAGCCGGCATTTCCGCTGCTGTCGGCATACACCCAGTTGAACACCGCCACCGCCCAATCGCGGAGCGCGTCGCGGAACTGCTCCCAGTTCTTCGCCCGCCCCACATTGATCGAAGCGCGGATGTCGTTCAGGTGCTCCGCACCCACCCAACGGAGCGACGTGACCGGGTCACCGCCTGCCGCCATCTGCGGAATGATCGCGTTCACCACTGGCCCACGCACCGTGGACTTCACCACCAGCGCCCGCGTCGCCTCCCCCTTCACCGGGATGGAAACCACCCGCTCATCGAACCGCCGCCACGCATCCCCATCGCGGTAGCGCGAAGGATCGGCCGCATCCACCTCCTCGCGATAAAGGTCGCGCGTCATGGCCATGTTGTTGGTGATCGCGAAGGCTACGGTCCCGTTGCTGCCCCACCACAGCCCCGGCATCCCCACAGGCCCAGCGCCGGCCGCATCATCCTCCGGCCCATGCAGCCCATACTCGTACCAGCTCGACGGAATCCAGAACGGCTGATGCGGGTCACCCGCCAGCAACGCCTTGCCCCCAGCCGCCCTGCTGCCTGCCACGGCCCAGTTGTTGGATCCCGTCGCGTCGTCCGTTCCATGCCCGAACGGCTTCTGCGCCACCACCTCCGGCCATCCGGCCGGCGGAACGACAAGATGCTCAGAGGCTTCCGGCGTCAGGTAAATCTCGCGCAACACCTCCGCCGGCAGAAACTTCGCCGCTTCCGCGGCCATGATCCGGTCCAGCCGCCCGTTCAGGCTCCACCAGAACCCGCGCGCGATCGCCACCACGTCGCTCACCGTGAACGGCGCCGGCGCATATACCAGCATCCGGAACTCCACCGGAAGATCGGCCCCAAAGGCCTCGATTGCCCGGTTGATCCCGCGCACGAACGCCGCCGTCTCGTCATACGTCTTGCCGTCCATCAGCGCCGGCTCCCGCTCGGCCATCAGGTCCAGCCCCACCGTCAGGTGCGCAGTGTCGCTCGCCACGAACGACGATCCGAGGATCTCCGCCTGCCGCCCCAGCGCGCGGCGCCGCAGCCGGTCCACTTGCCACAGCCGGTCCTGCGCCATCGCGAACCCAACGCCGAGGTAAAGATCTGCCGTGCTCTTGGCAAACACATGCGGAACGCCGGACCGGTCGCGGAGGATATCCACCTTCGCCCCCACGCCCGCCTTCAGCGTCTGGTCCGGCAGCGTCGCATGCCGCTTCAGCCACGCCGAGCGGGCCGAGGCAAACTCAGCCTCCGTCGTTCCCGCCGCCTTGCACACATCCGCCACCGACCGCGCGCCTGTCAGCGCTGCCAGCACCGCCGCATCGTCCAACGCCATTCCCGTCATCCTTCCGATTCACGCGACGGCCCCACCAGGGTCGCGCCGCCATCCACCACCAGAACCTGCCCTGTCACGAACCGCGCTTGCGCGGACAGCAGGAAACGCACCGCCATCCCCACATCCCAACCCGTGCCCTCAACCGCCATCACGGAAGCCTTTCGCCGCCCCTCCCGCGCCGCGTCGCTCATCCCGCGCGCATACACCATCGGCGTGTATACCGGGCCGGGGGCCACGCAATTCACCCGGATGCCATCCTTGCCATGATCCACCGCCATTGCCTGGCTCAGCCCGATCACCGCCGCCTTGCTCGTGGTGTACGGCGTCAGCCCGCGCGGTCGGAGGGCTGAGATGGAAGACACGTTCACAATCGCCCCGCCGCCGGCCCGCTTCATCGCGGGCACCGCGTATTTGCTCACCAGGAACATGGAATCCACGTTCACCCGCATCACCCGGGTCCACTCCGCCTCCGAAACATCCACCACGGAGCCCTTGCCGCCAATCCCCACATTGTTGTCCAGAAGGTCCAGCCGCCCGAATGCCCGCTCCGCATGCGCCACCATGGCAGCACAGGCCGCTCCATCGGTCACGTCGTACGAAGCGGCCTCTGCCACGCCCCCCTCGGCACGGATCATCTCCACCGTCCGCTCGGCCAGGGCGATCTCCCGGTCCACCACCAGAACACTGGCCCCAGCCCGTGCGAGCAGCATTGCCGCCGCCCGGCCATTGCCGATTCCGTCTCCGGCAGCGCCGCCGCCAGTGACGATCGCGCCCTTGCCGCGCAGTCTCCAAACGTCGTCTTCCATCACGGCCTCCTGAAAGGAAGAGCCTTCTTTTTCTGAAGAAAAAGAAGCAAAAAGACCTTATCTATTTGCGGCGTATTCAACGCGGCAATCTTTCAGCAAACGGACGCACATAATTTGCTGGAGCACGAACACACTCCTTCATGGCAGCCCGGCTGCTGGCACATCCACACGCACTGTCTCGATTGCCCCGTCCCGCTTCTCCGCCATCGCCGGCCCGCTCGCCGTGCTCGTGCACACGTACAGCGTCTTGCGGTCCGCCCCACCCAGCATGCAGGCGAAAGCGTGCCGCCCCTCGGCCATGCGGATCGTCTCCACCACGCCCACGCCTTCCCGTGCCCGCACCACGCGATGCCCCCGTGGATCAGCCACCCAGATTGCCCCCTCGGCATCCAGGCAGATCCCATCCGGCCAGACATCCTCGAACTGCGCGAACACCTTGCGGTTCGAAAGCCCGCCATCGGCGCCGATGTCGAAGCTCGTCAGGCGATGCGCCAACGTTTCGCCGATGATCAGCCGCTTGCCATCGGGCGTGATTACCGCCCCGTTGGGAAACATCAACCCATCCGCCACTACATGCACGCTGCCATCGGGGTCCACCCGTGCCAGCACCGCCGCCCGCTCGCTCTCGCCTTTGTGCCGGTCGAACCCGAAATTACCGACGTAGGCCCGGCCCGCGGCATCTAGGACCATATCGTTGCACGGCCCGCCGGCCACCTCGCTCAGATCCGCCACCACCGAAAGCACGCCCTGGTCACAGCGCATCAACCGTCGGTCCAGCATCGAGACCACCAGCATCGTCCCGTCCGGCCGCCAGCCCAGCCCGCTCGGCTGCTGCGGCACATGCGCCATCGTCTCCGCCCATCCCTCTTCAGAAAGGGCGATCACGCGATGCGTGTAGAAATCCGAAAACCAGAACCGGCCGTCATGCCAGCGCGGCCCTTCCGGGAACGTCAACCCGCCCAGCACCATCCGCAGCGCCCTTGTCGTGGCCATGGGCTTCCTCCCGCTTTACGCTTTCCGTGCGAGCCTAACCGCAAACTGCGCCGGAACAAGGCACCCAGGGAAGGAAACCATCAGCATGTCCGCCACCGCATACGAAACCATCCGCCATGAGCAGCCAACCCCGGCCATCGCCCGCATCGTCATGAACCGGCCAGAGGCCCGCAATGCCCAGAACCTGGTCATGACCTATGACCTTAACGCCGCCTTCGATCGTGCCGTGGCGGACGAAAACACCAAGGTCATCATTCTCGCCGGCGCCGACCCTCATTTCTCCTCCGGGCACGACCTGCGCCCCGGTGGCCGCAACAAGGCCGGTATGGACTTCCCCGCACTTGGCACCTGGGGCGGGTTCGAGGAGGGTGGCGCGCACGGCCGCATGGCGCGTGAGCAGGAAATCTACCTCCAGATCACCCGGCGCTGGCGCAACCTGGCCAAACCGACCATCGCCGAGGTCCAGGGCCGCTGCATCGCCGGCGGGTTGATGCTCGCTTGGGCCTGCGACCTTATCATCGCCAGTGATGATGCCTCCTTCTGCGACCCCGTCGTCACCATGGGCGTGTGCGGCGTCGAATGGTTCGTCCATCCCTGGGAGCTTGGCGCCCGCAAGGCCAAGGAATTCCTTTTCACGGCCGATTCCTGGTCCGCGCAGGAGGCCCACCGCCTCGGCATGGTCAACCACGTCGTTCCCCGCGCCGACCTCCCTGCCTTCACCCTGGCACTGGCGGAGAAGATCGCCGCCAAGCCGGCCTTCGCGCTGAAAACCACCAAGGAAGCCGTCAATCGCGCCACGGACGCTCAAGGCCAGCCCGAAGCCATCGAGCACGCCTTCGCCCTCCATCAACTCTGCCATGCCCACAATCAGATGATGTTCAACATGGCTGTCGATCCCTCCGGCCTCGCGCCCGCCATCCGCGGCAAGTCTCCCGCCGGCGGCTGAGACTTCGTCACGGGCCATCCAACGGGTCCACACGCCGACGCCCAGCAAAAGCTGTGGGGCTGGCCTAGATAGCGCCGAAAGCCTATCTCGATCAGATGATTACGTCACGTCGGCGAAGCCGCCTCTCGACCGTTAGTCAGGGGCAATCGTTAGTCACTCCGTGGCTGGCACCCCAGCGCGCACAGTGACCCTCCTCGTCGGCGTGAACCGCCATTCATCGACGTTTTTCTACCACAAGCTGCGCGACGTCATTGCCGCCCGACCGTGCGCACCAGGCTTGTCCGCGCCCCAGCAGCACGCGCCCCGTCTCCGGCACAGACGCAAACTTCCACTTGGCTCGAAACGCTCTTTGCGCTGGCAGAATCCGACCAGCCGGACCGCGCCTCGCATCCGCGCGTAAGCCGTGCCTCTCCTCTGTGCAACCGCCGCGCCTCTGCGAGCTATAGCAGCGCATCACCGTGCCGTTCAGCCATCGCCAAACGCCATGCCCCTACTCGTGCCAGGCTCTCAAACCCGACCCAGGTCCAGCTATCGGCGCCGCAGGTCCCCTTGCCGCGGCGGGTTGCAAGTCAGGCGCGCGTCCATTCGAAAAATTGCATTTTCAGCACGAGGAAACGCATGCCTATTTATTGTTATTTCGCAATTAATTGATCCCACCCCACTTCCCATCCAGCACCCGCTTGCCGATCGTCATCCGGTGCACTTCGCTCGGCCCTTCATAGACCCGCATCGCGCGCACCTTGTTCGCCATGAGCTGAAGCGGCATCTCCTTCGTCACCCCCATCGCCCCATGCGCCTGCATCGACTGATCAATGATCTCCTGCGCCATCTCGGTCGCATAGACCTTGATCATGGAGGCCTCAGTCCGGACATCCCGGCCGGCATCATTCTTCACCGCCGCATCCATCACCATCAGCCGGCAGGCATGAATCTTCGTTGCCGCCTCCGCCACCCACCACTGGATCGCCTGCCGATCCGAAAGCTTCGCCCCGAACGTCACCCGCTGCCTGGCATGCTCGCACAGCATTTGCAGCGCCCGCACCGCCATCCCAGTGCACCACGCCCCCATCTGCAACCGCCGCACCGTCAGCCGCAGCTGCATCGGCGCAAACCCCTTGCCGATTGCGCCCAGCACCCGATCCCCGGGAATCCGGCAATCCTCGAACACAAGCTCATACGTGCGCTGGCCGCCGATCATGGCGATCTCGCGCTCGATGATGAACCCGCGCTCCCCCTTCTCCACGATAAACGCCGTCACCCCCTCATGCCGTTTGCCGTCCCCGGTGCGCGCCATCACGATGACGAAGTCGGCCTGCGGCACCCGGCTTACCCAGATCTTCCGCCCGTTGATCACCCAGTCGCCGCCATCCTGCACCGCCCGCGTGATCATTCCCGCCGGATCGCCCCCAGCCCCAGGCTCCGAGATCGCAATGGCCGACTTGGCGGTTCCCGCCGCGTAGGGCTCCAGGTACTTGCGCCGCTGCTCCGGGCTCGCCACCGCCATCAGCATGTGCAGGTTGGGGCTGTCAGGCGGAAAGGTGAACGGAAACGCGCACCGGCCCAGTTCCTCGTTCATCGCCATCAGCGCCACCGTGGGCAGGTTGGCGCCCCCCAGCTCTTCCGGCACATCGAGCGACCAAAGCCCCAGTTCCTTGCACCGGGCAAGGATCCGGTCCTCCTCCACATCCGAAAGCCCCGCCTTCCCCCCGGCGGCCTCTCGCGCCAGCACCTGGCGTTCCAGCGGAATAAGCTCCTGGTCGACAAACTTTGCCACCAGCTCCCTCAGCATGCGGTGCTCGTCAGATAGTTCAAACATCGGCGGGACCCTCCACACATCATTGTCGCGCCCGGACCGCCCATCGACAAGACCGTGCGCTCACCTCCCGTACCCGGCAACGAAGCGGTAAGGTAGATTGACCATCTTTGTCCTGATCAGACGGCCGCCCGCGCACGCAATGGCAACGCTTCGAACTCGTGACACACGTCAGGAAGCCCTGCATGTCCTTGCCCTGTGATGCCCCCGTCACCCGACGGCTGATGCGGTGGCAATCAGACGCGAGATGTGCTGTCTAGCAACGGACTCATGGACGAGCGCCGTCGGCCGGACGCACCGCGACCTGGAGGTAGTGGCTTGAAGATTGCGATGATTGGTGGCGGCTATGTTGGCCTCGTGTCGGGCGCGTGCTTCGCGGCGTTCGGCACCGAGGTCGCCATCGTCGAAAGCGACCCCTCCCGCCTCCAGGCGCTCCGCCAGGGGCGTATCCCGATCTACGAGCCTGGCCTGACCGAGCTCGTCACGGAGGGTGTCGCAAAAGGTCACCTTTCATTCGGCGACGACCTGCGCGCTGCGGTCAGCGGTGCCGAAGCGGTATTCATCGCGGTTGGCACCCCCACCCGTCGTGGCGATGGGCATGCCGACCTCAGCTTCGTCTATGCCGCCGCAGAGCAGGTCGCAAAGTGCCTCGATGGCTATACCGTCATCGTCACCAAATCGACGGTTCCTGTCGGCACAGGCCGGCGAATCGCATCCATCATCCAGCACGTTGCACCCGGCGCCGACGTAGACGTCGCATCCAACCCCGAGTTCCTGCGGGAGGGCAGCGCAATTCGCGACTTCATGCAGCCCGATAGGGTGGTAATCGGCTGTACTTCACCGCGTGCCCAATCAGTACTGGGACAGCTTTACAGCCCCCTCGCTGCACGGCCAGACCAGATTCTCTATACTGGCGTAGAGACTGCAGAACTCATTAAGTACGCTGCGAACTCATTTCTCGCAATGAAGGTTACCTTCATCAACGAGATGGCGGACCTCTGCGAAAAGCTCGGCGCCAATGTCAAGGAGGTCGCACACGCCATTGGCATGGATGCCCGGATCGGCCCGCGGTTCCTGCAACCCGGGCCGGGCTTCGGGGGGAGTTGCTTTCCCAAAGACACTTTGGCCTTGGTTCGCATTGCGCAGGAAGCCGGAGCGCCATCAAGGCTTATCGAGGCCGTTGTTGCGGTAAACGATGCGCGAAAAGCATCCATGTCGGCGCGGGTCATTGCTGCATGTGGCGGCACCGTCCGGGGTCGGACGATTGCGGTGCTGGGGCTCACCTTCAAGCCCGACACCGACGACATGCGCGACTCCCCTGCCGTACCTATTGTTGCCAGGCTGGTTGAAGATGGTGCCACTGTGAAGGTCTTCGACCCCCAGGGCATGGATCAAGCCCGGCCGATGCTGCCTCCCGGGACAATCTATGCGTCGTCCACCGAAGCGGCATTGGACGGCGTTGATGCCGTTGTGGTCGTAACGGAATGGGATGTGTTCAAGGCCATCGCTCCAGAGACGATGCGCAGACATATGTCCGGGCGCGTCGTTGTGGACCTTCGCAATGTCTTTGATCCAACGGCGATGGCAGCGCAGGGCTTCGCCTATCATGGCATCGGAATGACACCGCTCCAGTAGGCCCCAGGCCTCGAGCCCGCTGACGGAACGACACCCAGTGCACTTGCCAACCCCACTCTCCTGATCTATGATGCGAATCACTCGCAATTGCATTCCACGGGGAGTTTCATGGTCATTTCTCGTCGTTCCGCCATCCTCGGAGCAGCGCTCGCCATGGCCCCCGCGCTGATGGTGCCCTCTGCTCCTGCGCACGCTTCCGGGGACGTCAACCTCTACACCACACGCGAACCGGGGCTCATCCAGCCACTGCTCGCGGTGTTCACCGCCCGAACGGGGATCAAGGTGAATTCCGTTTTCGTCAACGCGGGCCTTGCAGAGCGCGTCGCTGCAGAGGGTCCGCGGTCTCCTGCAGACGTCTTGATGACCGTCGATATCGGAACGCTTTTTGACCTCGACCGCAAAGGCCTCACGCAGCGGATCGTTTCGTCCGTTGTGGATGCTGCAACACCTGCATCTTTGCGGGACGTGGAGGACCACTGGGTGCCTCTCTCGCTTCGGGCAAGGGTCATTCTGGTCGCGCGTGACCGTGTCCCGGATGTTGCGATGACCTACGAACAGCTCGCCGATCCAAAGTGGAAAGGGCGAGTCTGCCTCCGGAGCGGCAATCACCCCTACAACACTGCCCTGTTCGCTGCGATGATTGCCAAAGATGGCCAAACCGCAACTGAGTCCTATCTCGCCGCACTGAAGAAAAACCTGGCACGAAGGCCAGCCGGTGGCGACCGAGAGGTGGCGCGGGACATCATGGCCGGGATTTGCGACGTTGGGATGTCAAACAGCTACTATGTCGGCCTGATGCTGTCGGGCGCTGGCGGCGCCGAGCAGAAGCGCTGGGGCGAGGCAGTAAGAGTTATCCTGCCGACATTCCAGGATGGCGCTGGCACGCACGTGAACATTTCCGGGGCATCCGTCGCGCGGCATTCGCCGAACCCCGCCAATGCGGTGAAGTTGATTGAATTCCTGCTTTCGCCCGAGGCCCAGAAGGTCTATGCGGAAGCGAACTTCGAGTTTCCGGTGCTTCCCAACGTGCCGCTGCATCCGAGCATCGCCAATCTTGGCGCATTGAAACTGGACACGCTTCGCCTGTCGGCGATCGCCGCTCATCGCGCGACCGCCAGCATGATGGTCGACCGCGTCGGTTTCGACCAGTAGCCGCACCAAGGCACCGGATCGAGATGGAGCATCACGCGCGGCACAGGCTGCTTTTTGGCCTGGCCATGGTGTCGTCGCTGGTGGTGCTCCTGCCTGTCGTTGGGCTCGTTGGGCTCGCGGCGTTCGGAACGGGAGATCTGTGGCCCCACTTGGTCGCACATGTCCTGCCTGATGCCCTGCGCCAAACCACACTTCTGCTGATCGGCACCGGTGCTGTCACGGCCCTTACGGGCGCCGGGCTCGCATGGTTGATGACGGGATTCCAGTTCCCCGGGCGACGGTGGTTGGAATGGGCCGTGCTTCTTCCACTGGCGATCCCCACCTACATTGTTGCCTATGCCTATCTTGATGTTCTGCACCCGATAGGGCCCGTGCAGTCCTCACTGCGGGCCATGTTCGGCATAAGTGATGTGCGCGGGCTGCAACTGCCTGATGTGCGCTCCATGGCAGGCTGCATCATGGTGATGTCTGCGTCGCTCTACCCTTATGTTTACGTCAGCACGCGGGCCGCCCTGCTCACCCAATCACTTGAGGCGATCGAAGCCGCCAGGGGTTTGGGGGCGACGGGCGCTCCCTTGATGTACCGAGTCACACTTCCCCTGGCGTTTCCTGCTATCTGCGCGGGCTTGGGCCTGGTCCTGCTGGAGACACTCGCGGATATCGGAGCGAGCGAGTTTCTCGGCGTCAGGACCTTGACGGTAGCAGTCTATGTCACCTGGACCACACGGGGCTCGGTGGAAGGTGCCGCACAGATTGCTATCGCAATGCTGGCCCTGACATTCACGCTTTTGGCGTGGGAGCGTGCGGCCACGCGCTGGCGAGATCGGGAGATAGGAGGTGATCGGTCTCCATTCCGGGTTCGTCTGACCGGCCTGCGTGCTGTATTGGCCACAGGGGCCTGTACCGTTCCGCTGATGCTCGGCTTCGGCGTTCCCACGCTGCATTTGTTTGTCGGCGCCGCCATCCGGGTTAGCGAGTTTGGCCTGCCGGCAGCTATCGGGACATGGATGTGGAACAGTGCGTACCTCGCGATGCTGGCGACGCTGGTTACGCTCGCCTGTGGCATGACCGTGGCGTTCTGCCACCGGTATCTGGCCAACATCTGGTCCCTGGCGGTATTGCGCATCGCTGCGATTGGGTATGCGATACCCGGCACCGTTCTGGCCGTCGGCCTGCTCGGCCCCATGGCGCAGGTAGACAACGCGGTTCTGGACCTACTCGACTGGATCGGCGCCGGATCCCAACACAGCCTGATCTCTGGTTCCATCGTGATTTTGATTGTCGCCTATGTGGTACGCTTCCTCGCCATTCCCCTGGGGATGCTGGAAACCGCCTATGGCCGGCTGCCGTCGACCATTGATGATGCTGCGCGGGGGCTGGGCGCGGCCAACAACGCACTTGCACGGCGGATACATCTGCCGATCCTGGCGCCCAGCCTCTGTGGCGCGGCGCTTCTGGTCCTCATTGAATGCATGAAGGAGCTTCCGGCCACGCTGTTGCTGCGCCCACTGAATGTGGAGACATTGGCGACCGCGATCTATGCGGAAGCGTCGCGAGGCACTTACGAGGATGGGGCAGTCGCCGCGCTCTCGATCGTGCTGCTGGGGGTGGTTCCCGTCATCGTCCTGATCCGGCGGAGCCACTCTCTGACGGCTCCGCCGATCGCACAGGCAAGAAGTCAAATATTATTGCAGGCCTGATTCCACGGCTGGCGCGGACCTACATTCCGAGAGCGCGCCGGTAGACATCCAGGAGTGTCTCCTGCTCCTCAATCTCCGCCGGCTCCTGCTTGCGCAAACGGATCAGCTGTCGCATCACCTTCACGTCGAAGCCAGCTGACTTTGCTTCCGCGAAAATGTCCTTGATGTCACTGGAAAGAGCCTTCTTCTCCTCCTCCAGGCGTTCAATACGCTCGATCAGGCTGCGCAGGCGCTCAGCAGAGATATTGCCCCACTGGGCGCTTTCCTCTTCTTGCGGCTCGCCGGAACTAGCCGGTGCGGGTCGGGCCATAGGGCAACTCCGTATCAGATGGGATATGCCCGCATCGGGCATCCAGGGGCGGCGGCTTAGCCGAGCGCCCCCGGACGGTCAACGCACAGGGCGTCAGTGGCCAGGGTTGGCCTTTGCGAAATCGGCAAGTTGCTGGGCGCTTGCCTCCTTCTGGTGAATGGCTTGCCACTCCTTGTAGGGCATGCCGTAGATAGTCTCGCGCGCATCGGGATCAGCGATCACAATACCTTTGTCGGCGGCGCCCTCGCGGTACCAGCGGCTGAGGCAGTTTCGGCAGAAACCGGCGAGATTCATAAGATCGATGTTCTGCACATCGCTGCGGTCTCGCAGGTGCAGCACGAGACGACGGAACGCCGCGGCCTCGAGCTCGATACGGGTTTGATCGTCCAGTTCGGGCATTGCCATGACAGGCCTCCTTGCTGTGGTCAACATGGCGCTTTCGCGTCACCTTCGCCATACTCTCCCGGCAGAAATGGGGGATAGGTCCTGGCATGGGCGAGTGGACGGACCAGAAGGCGCGCGAAGCGTTGAACGCGATCTTTCGTGCGTCGATTGCTGCGGCCGATCCGCGGCAAATGCTGGCGGCTCACCTGCCGCCCCGCCCGGCCGGCCGTTGCGTTGTGGTGGGCGCTGGAAAGTCAGCCGCAGTGATGGCCGCCGCCCTGGAGGATGCCTGGCCGGATGTCGAGCTCTCGGGCGTGGTTGTGACGCGCTACGGGCATGCGGTTCCGACGCGCCACCTGCGCGTGATCGAGGCAAGCCATCCGGTTCCGGATACGAACAGCGAGATCGGCGCGCAGAGCGTGCTGCAGGCGGTGCAAGGCCTAGGCCCAGAGGACCTGGTGATTGCTTTGATCTCGGGTGGCGGCTCCGCGCTGATGGCATTGCCGGTCGAGGGGCTCACATTGGCCGACAAGCAGGCGGTGAATCGCGCCTTGCTGGCCAGCGGTGCTACGATTTCGGAGATGAATGCCGTGCGCAAGCATTTGTCTCGCATCAAGGGTGGCAGGCTTGCGGCCGCTGCCGCCCCGGCGCAGGTGGTGACACTCGCGATTTCCGACGTTCCGGGCGACGACCCCGCCGTGATTGCTTCCGGGCCGACCGTGCCGGATCCGACGACGTTTTCTGACGCGCGATCCATCATTTCCCGATACGGTGTCGAACTTCCGCCAGCGGTCGCAGCGCGGTTAAAGGAGGAGGCGGATGAAACGCCCAAATCCGGGCAACTGCCGCACACTGCGTTCCGGATGGTCGCAACGCCTTCGATGGCCCTTCGGGCAGCCGCCGAAGAAGCGTCACGGTGGGGGCTTGCACCTTTGATCCTTGGGGACGCGTTGGAAGGCGAGAGCCGGGAGGTCGGCACGGTGATGGCCGGAATTGCCAAGTCGGTAGCGATGCATGGGCTGCCGATTGAGCGCCCGGCCGTGCTCCTGTCCGGCGGTGAGACGACCGTTTCCATCGGCCCTGAAGGGGCTGGCCGTGGCGGGCGCAACACCGAGTTCCTCTTGGCGCTGGCCGTTGCGTTGGGCAGTACAAAAGGGATTTGGGCGGTTGCGGGCGATACCGACGGCATAGATGGGACTGAAGATGCCGCAGGAGCATTCGTGGCGCCAGATACCCTCGCAAGAGCCCGCGCCGCAGGCCAGGATCCGCATGGAGTTCTCGATTCCCATGACAGCTATGGTCTGTTCGATTCGATCGGTGACCTTATTCGAACGGGCCCGACATTAACCAATGTCAATGACATACGCGCGATCTTGATCGCTTGACCGCAAGGGGCACTGAATGCCGAGCCGTGTGAAGATTCGCCGCAGGCGACGCACCAAGATCATTGCCACTTTGGGGCCAGCCAGTTCGACACCCGAAGTGCTGGCGCGCCTCTTTCAAGCCGGGGCGGATGTGTTTCGGCTGAACTTCAGCCATGGCACCCAGGACGACCACGCTGCGCGCATCGCCATGATTCGCGACCTGGAGGCCCGCTTCGACCGACCGATCGGCATCCTTGCGGATGTGCAGGGGCCGAAGCTGCGCGTCGGGCAGTTTGCCGGCGGCCGCATACAGCTGCAAACTGGGCAGACGTTCCGGCTGGACCTCAATCCGACGCCAGGTGACGTAAGGCGCGTTCAGCTTCCGCACCCCGAGATCATCTCCGCTGCCGCGATTGGGACGACGTTACTCCTTGACGATGGCAAACTCCGCCTGCGCGTTTTGCGGCAAAGGCCGGATCATCTGGAGACAGAAGTTGCGGTCGGAGGGCTGCTTTCAGACCGCAAGGGCGTGAACGTCCCGGATATCATGCTGCCCATTCCGGCGTTGACCGCGAAGGATCGCAGCGACCTTGCATTCGCGCTAGAGCATGGTGTCGATTTTGAAGAAGCGCGGGCCATCGCAGCAGGGCGGGCGTGGATCATGACCAAGATCGAGAAGCCACAAGCGTTGGAGAATCTGGAGGACATCATCCGCCTGTCAGATGCCGTGATGGTGGCGCGTGGAGACCTTGGAGTAGAGTTGCCGCCAGAAGAAGTACCGCTGGCACAGAAGCGGATCGTGCGCATTGCTCGACAAATGGGGCGCCCTGTGGTCGTTGCAACACAGATGCTGGAGAGCATGACCAGTTCTCCGGCACCTACTCGGGCAGAAGCATCTGATGTTGCAACTGCTGTGTTCGACGGAGCGGATGCTGTAATGCTGTCTGCCGAGACTGCGGCGGGCCAGTTTCCCTTCGAGGCGGTCAACATCATGGATCGCATTGTGGCCCGCGTGGAGGAAGACTCGGGTTGGCGAGCGATCATCGAGGCATCACGCCCTGCCCCGGAGCATTCAGCAGCAGACGCCATAGCCGCAGCGGCCCGCCAGGTGGCCCACACTATCAATGCCGCCGTCATCTGCGCCTTTACAGCCAGTGGTAGTACCGCCCTCAGGGCGGCACGTGAACGGCCTGAAGCACCGATACTTGGAATGACAACCTCAGTGGAGACCGCCCGTCGTACATCGATCGTGTGGGGAGTACATGCTGTGCTGGCTGCAGAGGTGCACTCAATGACAGAAACTGTAGCAAAGGCTGTCAGGACTGCTGCGATAGAGGGATTTGCCGTGAGCGGTGACCAGATTGTCGTGATCGCCGGCGTGCCATTCGGGCAGTCTGGCACAACCAACGCGCTGCGTGTGGCTCAGGTTCGGTAACTCCCTCAACCACACCCACCGTCCCATCGAAAGCGAACGGGTGAGGGGCACTTAACCAAATAGCAAGCTATGGCCAAAAATCCCAGTCCGCCGCAACCAATGGTTTAATTCTCCTTTTTTAGTCGCTCCAACGACCCCTTCGGCGAGTTTCGTGTTGACGAATGCGCGCATAGGTTGTAATTCTGGCGCCGACGCGATCTTGGAGATTGCCTGTGCGTATTCTTTTGGTTGAAGATGACCTTATGGTTGCCCGCGCCGTAACCATGATGCTCAAGTCCATCAATGCGGTAGTCGACGAGACTGACACCGGGGAGGAAGCGATCGAGCTTGCGCGCCACTACGACTACGACATCGTGGTGTTGGACTTGATGCTCCCTGACATGGAGGGTTATGAAGTTGTGCGCCGGCTCCGCATGGCCCGTATTGAAGTTCCGGTCCTAATCCTTTCCGGCCTGTCCCGGCCGCAAGCCAAGGTAAAGGGGCTGAGCCTCGGCGCGGACGATTTCATCACAAAGCCCTTCGACAAGGCGGAATTGCTTGCAAGAATCCAGGCGATTGTTCGGCGGAGCAAAGGGTTCAGCCACCCCTCCATCGATGTCGGACCAGTTCGTCTTCTCCTCGACAGCCGCGAAGTATCGATTGGGGATCAGCAAGTCCATCTCACTGGCAAGGAGTATGCAATCCTGGAGCTCCTGATGCTTCGGAAGGGCATTGTTCTTACCAAGGAAATGTTTCTGAACCACCTTTATGGGGGAATGGACGAGCCGGAAGCCAAGATCATCGACGTTTTTATCTGTAAGCTTCGGAAGAAGCTCGCGGCCTTCGGCGCAGGTGACCTCATTGTAACTGTCTGGGGGCGCGGCTACATGATGCGGGATCCACTTAAGGTTGGGGTGGACGGACGTGTTATGCCGCACATGGCCGAAATGGGACTTGGCAGCGAT
>JBIKOJ010000248.1:0-6871 GCA_044358135.1 Acetobacteraceae bacterium
CACGCGGGACGACGAGGCCTACCCCGCCCGGCTCGTCGCCTGGCTCCGCCGTTTCGAGAGCTATCCGGAAGCCGCCCGCCGCCAGGGCCGCAGCGGCCTCGTCCATCTGCGCCTGCGCGTCGACCACGCCGGCCGCATCCTGGGCCATGAGGTGCTCGCCGCCGAGGGCGGCCAAGACTTCGTCACCGCCACAGAGCGCATGCTGCGCGCCGCCAGCCCGCTGCCACCGCCGCCGGGCCTCGCCCAAGGCGCTGAAACCCGGCTTGAACTGCGGCTTCCCTACCGCCTCACACCGTAGGCAGGCGCGCCGGCCGAAACGCGGCCAAGGCCCGCCCGAGCGAAAGCACCAGCCCGTCGCTGCCATGCGGTCCGGCGATCTGCAGGTTCACCGGCATCCCATCCGCCAGTTGCCCGCACGGCAGCGACAGCGCCGGCGTGCCGAGCATGTTGTGCAGCGGCGTGTAGCAGACATTCTGCGCGATGCTCGCCGCCAGCGCCTCGGCCTCCCGCTCGCCGTGATGCTCGCCGTGGCGCAGCACCGGGCGCCCCGTCACCGGCGTCAGGATCAGGTCGAAGCCCTGGTACAGCCCAGCCATCCCGCGCTCGGCCGCCGCGATCCCAGCCTGGATGCGCGTCCGCTCCGCCGCCCCCATCGCCGCCCCGCGCCCCATCAGGTGCTGCGTCCACCCCTCCAGCAGGTCATGGCGCAGCGGCCGCCCGAACATCCCCGCGAATCCGCCGAGGTCCAGATGCGCCCGCAGCGCGAACAGGTCGAAGAACGCCGCGTGCAGCGCCGGCGCATCGAACGGCCAGGCCTGCGCCACCACCGCATGCCCCTCGCCTCGTAGCAGCGCCGCCGTGTCATGCAGCACCGCCTCCAGCGCCGGATGGCAGGGCCCGCCATGCAGCGGCGCGGCCACCATGGCAATCCGCAGCGCCCGCCCGGGGCGCTCTGCCGCCGCCGCCTCGCGCCGCAGCGCCGCGAACACCGCCACCAGGCTGCCCATGTCGCAGGCGATGCCGAAGGATTCCCCCAGCGCCGGCATCCACGGCTCCACCTGCGCCGGCACCGGCAGCAGCGAACCCCGGCTGGGCTTGAGGCTGACCATCCCGGTCATCGTCGCCGGCTGGCGCAGCGACCCGCCACCATCGCTGCCATGCGCGAACGGCACCGCGCCGGCCGCCACCACCGCCGCCGCCCCGCCGCTGCTGCCGCCCGGCGCCAGCCCAGCACCCCACGGATTCCCCACCGCCCCGGTGGTCAACGGCTCCGTGGTGTCCGAAAGGCCGAACTCCGGAGTCGCCGTGCGTCCCACGGAAACGAAGCCCAGCGCCGCCAGTGCCGCCGGCATCGCCCCGGTCGCCCCGGCCACATGGCCCTCCAGCGTGCGGGACCCGAAGGTGAACGGGCAGCCCGCCTCCGGGGCCGTGTCCTTGATCAGGATCGGAACCCCGGCAAACGGCGCCGACCAGTCAACGGCATTGAGCCGCGCCTCCAGCACCTCCGCCGAGACGGCATGGACCACGGCCCCCGGCACGGCCTGCGCCACCCCAAGCGCCGCGGCACAGGCCTGAAGGGCTGCCGCGCGGCCGCCTTCGCGAAGTGCGGCCGACAAACGCAGCAACCCGCCGTCCACCGCCATCAGCCGACCTCGCCGGGATCATCCACCATCATGCATCAGACCCCAGCACAGCATGCCGCGCCCGGGGCGGGCAACCGCCCGCCCGGCCGGGCTCCGCTACCCCCGCACCATCTCCGCGATCTGCACCGCGTTCAGCGCCGCCCCCTTCAGCAGCTGATCCCCGGCCACGAACAGCGCCAAGGACCGCCCGGAGCCGTCCGACACGTCCTCGCGGATGCGCCCCACCAGCACGTCATCCTGGCCGGAGGCTTCGTTCGGCATCGGGAAGTGGTTGCGCGCCACGTCGTCCACAATCTTCAGCCCCGGCGCCGCACCCAGGATCTCGCGCGCCTGCGCCGGCGTCATCGGCCGGTCGAAGGTCACGTTCAGCGCGATCGAGTGCGCCCGCAGCACCGGCACCCGCACGCAGGTGGCACTGGCCCGCAGGTCCGGCTCGCCGAAGATCTTGCGCAACTCGCGGATCACCTTGGTCTCCTCGTCGTTGTAGCCGGTCTCCGGGTCGATCTCCGTGTTGTGGCTGAACAGGTTGAACGCATAGGGATGCGGCATCACCGCGGGCGTGAAGGGCTGCCCGTCCAGATAGGCCCGCGTCGCATCGATCAGCTCCTGCATCGCCGCCGCCCCGGCGCCGCTGGCCGCCTGATACGTCGTCACCACCACGCGCCGGATCGGGTTGGCCTGGTGCAGCGGCCACAGCGCCATGCCGGCGATGATCGCGGCACAATTCGGGTTGGCGATGATCCCGGTATGCCCGGCCAGCGCCCCGGCATTGATCTCCGGCACCACCAGCGGCACGTCCGGCGCCATGCGGAAGGCCGAGGAATTGTCGATCACCACCGCCCCCGCCGCCACCGCCGCCGGCGCGAACCGGCGCGACCGCTCGCCGCCCGCGGAGAACAACGCCACGTCCACGCCCGCGAATGCCGCCTCGCTCAGCGCCGCCACCTCCACCTGCTCGCCCCGGAACGCCATCCGCGACCCCGCAGAGCGGGCCGAAGCCAACAGCCGCAACTCCCGCACCGGAAACCCGCGCGCCTCCAGCACGCGCAGCATCTCGGTCCCCACCGCGCCGGTGGCACCCACCACGGCCACGGTGGCGGGCCGCGCACCGGCGCTGGTTTGGCGTTCGGAAAGCCTCTGTTGATCCTGGGGGCTCATGGTCTCTCTCTCCTGCTGGTGCCGGGGGAGGGGGGCCATGTCATGAAAAAGGCCCCAACCTGTCCGGCGGGGCCTGTGGAATGTCGCGTCAGCGAAAGTTCAGCGCGCGCACACCAAGGACACCCGGAAGGGGGTCTTTTTGGTCGTCGTGCGGGTCATCGTGCCGAACATGAAAACGCGGTTAGCGCACTTCTCGCCCCGCTGCAACCTCCCTGGCATCGCGCGCCCCGCTGCGAATCACCGCCAGCATCATCGCGCTGCCGAACCCCCCGGCAAGAAGCGTCACCAGGATCAGCATCCAGCGCAGCCGTGTCGCCGTTGCTTCCGTCTCGGCCAGCCGCCGCGCCCGCATCGCCGTGCGCTCCGCCGCCACCTTCGCCTCGAACTCCGCCCCCGGCGGCAGGATCGCCTGGGCGCTGTCCCCCAGCCGCACCCGCAGCGCCTCCAGCGCGGCCGCGTTGCCGGCCCGCCCCGCCGCCAGCGCCTCGTCCAGCACCGCCTCGCGCTGCAATGCCCGCACCAGCGGCAATGGCGCCACATGCGCCGCCAGCAGCCCGGTCAGCCCCAGCACGCCGAAACACATCATGAGGAACCCGAGCAGCCCGAACCCGGCCCCTCGCCCCGAACCCTGCGGCGCGCCCGCCATCGTCCCGTCTCCCGCTGCTGCGCGCCACATCGGCCCGCCACCACGTTCCGTCAAGGCCGCGCGGGCCGGGGCGGGGTGCGTCAATCCTTTGTTCACGCGCACTTGGCAGCTTTCGCCCCATTACGCCCGGGACCCCTTCATGCATCTCTCCGCGCTGCGCAATTGGCTGGTGCGCCTGCGCCACGGCGGGGAAGGCCAGGGCACGCCTACGTCCCAAACGGAAGCCCTCGCCGCCGCCCCGTCCGACCTCGGCGCCCCGCCCGCACCCCTCTCCACCCCCGCCGCCCCTCCACTCTGGCAGCCCGCCCGCCTGGCCATCGAGGAGGAGCTGTGGGGCACCGGCTTCCTCAACCCTGGCGGCGGGCCGGAAGTCTTGCGCCTCGTCGCCCCGATCGGCCTCTCCGCGGCCTCCTCCCTGCTCCTGCTCGGCACCGGCCCCGGCGGCCCCGCCCAGTTCCTCGCCACCGAGCTGGGCGTCTGGGTCAACGGGCATGAGGCAGACCCTGACCTCGCAACCCTCGCCGCCCGCCGCATCCAGCGTGCCGGCGCCGCCATCGCCAAGCGCGCCACCGTCACCGGCTGGGACCGCCACGCCCCCGCCTTCACGCCGCGGTCCAGCCATCACGCCCTGGCGCTGGATGCCATCCGCGACGCCGCCGTCCCCCCCGTCCTCGCCGCGATCGCCGCGTCCCTCAAGCCATACGGCCAGGTCGTCCTGCTCGAAACCGTGGCGCAGGAACCGTTGGACCCCACCGACCCCGCCATCGCCGCCTGGTGCCGGCTGGAGGGCAGGGTGCCTATCCTGCCGCAGCCCGACGCCATCAGCCGTGGTCTCACCCGCCTCGGATTCGATGTCCGCGTCTCCGAAGACATGTCCACCCGCCACATGCGCCTGGCCGTCCTCGGCTGGCGCCACCTCGTCCGCCAGATGGCGCGCGATCGCCCGGCGCACGACCGCGCCGCCGCCGTGGTCGCCCAGGCCGAGCTCTGGACACGCCGCATCCGCCTGATGCATGCCGGCCGCATCCGCCTGATGCGCTTCCACGCCATCGGCGGCGCCACGATCGGCTAAACCAGGCCCCGTGGGTTGACACGGCGCGCCCGCCCCTCTACTTCGCGCCCCTCTGCATCCATGCCCCGTATCCAAGCCCCCCGTGGGCGTTGAAGGCCGCTTCCCATGAAAGTCCGCAACAGCCTCCGTTCCGCCAAGGTGCGCGACAAGAACTGCCGCGTGGTGCGCCGCCATGGCCGCGTCTACGTCATCAACAAGAAGAACCCCCGCATGAAGGCCCGCCAGGGCTGATTGCGGCGGCCATCTTCCTGGTCTGATTGCGCCCTGGGGCCCCGCTCCAGGGCGCTTTCGTTGTTGCCCTTGCTCCCCGGGGTGCATGCCCCCACATTGCGCCCCTCTCGCCGGAGGCCGCCATGCTCCCCCAGCCCGCCCCCAAGCCCGGAATTCTCGCCCGCCGCGACGAGATCGTCGCCGGCCTGCGCGCCCTCCTGCCCGACGATGCCGTGATCGGCGATGCCCTGCGCCTCAAGCCCTACGAAACCGACGGTCTCTCCGCCTATCGCGAGGTCCCGCTTGCCGTGGCCCTGCCCTCCACCACCGAGCAGGTCGCCGCCATCATGGCCTTCTGCCACCGCGAAGGCGTCCGCGTCGTCCCGCGCGGCGCCGGCACCTCGCTCTCCGGCGGCGCCCTGCCGATGGCCGATTCGGTCGTCCTCGGCCTCATGCGCATGAACCGCATCACCGAGATCGACTACGCCGACCGCCTCGCCGTCGTGCAGGCCGGTGTCACCAACATCGGCATCACCCAGGCCGTGGCCGGGCAGGGCTTCTTCTATGCGCCAGACCCCTCCAGCCAGCTCGCCTGCATGATCGGCGGCAACGTCAACATGAACTCCGGCGGCGCCCACTGCCTGCGCTACGGCGTCACCGCCAACAACCTCCTCGGCCTCAAGGTCGTCACCGTCGAGGGCGACATCCTCGACATCGGCGGCGCCCATCTCGACTCCGCCGGCTACGACTGGCTCGGCCTGCTCACCGGCAGCGAGGGCCAGCTCGCCATCGTCACCGAGGTCACCGTCCGCATCCTCCGCTCGCCGGAAGGGGCCCGCGCCATGCTCGCCGCCTTCCGCAGCAACGAAGTCGCCGGCGCCTGCGTGGACAGCATCATCGGCAGCGGCATCATCCCGGTCGCGCTGGAATTCATGGACCGGCCGGCGATCCACGCCTGCGAAGCCTTCGCCAATGCCGGCTACCCGCTCGACGCCGAAGCCATGCTGATCATCGAAGTAGAGGGCTCCATCGCCGAGCAGGATTTCCTCCTCGACCGCCTCAAGGCCATCTGCGCCCAGCACGACCCGATCAGCCTCAAGGTCTCCACCTCGGCGGAAGAATCCCTCGCCATCTGGAAAGGCCGCAAGGGCGCCTTCGGTGCGGTGGGAAGAATCTCGCCCGACTACATGTGCATGGACGGCACCATCCCCACCAGCCAGCTCCCCCACGTCCTGCGCCGCATCGGCGAAATGTCCGCCGACTACAACCTCCAGGTCGCCAACATCTTCCACGCCGGCGACGGCAACCTCCACCCGCTGATCATGTTCGACGCCAACGACCCCGCCAGCTTCGCCAAGGCGGAGAAATTCGGCGCCGACATCCTCACCCTCTGCGTCGAGGTCGGCGGCTGCCTCACCGGCGAACACGGCGTCGGCGTCGAGAAACGCGACCTGATGCACGTCCAGTTCACCGAAACCGAACTCGACCAGCAGCGCCGCATCAAATCCGCCTTCGACCCCGCCTGGCTCCTCAACGCCAACAAAGTCTTCCCCCTCAAGGGCCTCGCCGCCGAATGACCCCCACGACAGAACAGGGCGTCATCGAGGCGATCCAATCCGCCCACGACGCTGCCGAGCCGCTCGCCATCGCCGGCCGCAACAGCAAGCAGGGCCTTCTCCGCCCCGTCCAGGCCGCCCGCACCCTCAGCACGGCCGGCCTCACCGGCATCACCCTCTACTCGCCCTCGGAACTCATCATCTCCGCCCGCGCCGGCACCACGTTGGCCGAGATCGAAGCCGAAGTCGCCGCCCGCGGCCAGCACCTCGTCGCCGAACCCCCTGACTTCACGGCCCTGTTCGGCCAGGTCCAACCGCAGACCATCGGCGGCATCGTCGCCAGCAACCTCTCCGGCCCCCGCCGCATCGCCTGGGGCGCCATGCGCGACCACGTCATGGGCGTCCGCGCCGTCAACGGCACCGCCGAGCCCATCCACTCCGGCGGCCGCGTGCTGAAGAACGTCACCGGCCTCGACCTCTGCAAGCTCCTCACCGGCAGCCACGGCACGCTCGCCGTCCTCACCGAGATCACCCTCAAGGTCGCCCCCGCCCCGGAGCAGCGCGCCACCCTCGTCCTGCGCAACCA
>JBIKOJ010000337.1:0-3592 GCA_044358135.1 Acetobacteraceae bacterium
CAACCTCCCCCCCGCCCAGGCCGTCGCCGCCCTCTCCGCCGCCCTCGGCTCGCCCTACGCCGTCTCCGGCGCCGCCCACCTCCCCGCCGCCCAATCCGGCTTCATCCCCGGCCTCACCCCCGGCCCCACCACCCTCATCCGCCTGGAGGATTTTTCCCCCTCCATCGCCTACCGCTCCGACCGCCTGCGCACCGACCTCGCCCCCTTCGGCCCCGTCGGCCTCCTCGACGACACCCAATCCCGCCTCGCCTGGACCGCCATCCGCGATTGCGCCCCCTTCGCCGCCATGCCAGGCGCCCTCTGGCGCGTCTCCGTCCGCCCCTCCCGCGGCCCGCAGGTCGCCGCCGGCCTCGAACAAGCCTTCGGCGCCGCCTGGTTCCTCGACTGGGGCGGCGGCCTCGTCTGGATCGCCGGCCCCGCCACCACCGAAGCCCACGACGCCGTCGCCGCCACCGCCCAGGCCCATGGCGGCACCCACACCCTGTTCCGCGCCCCCGAAACCCTGCGCGCCGCCGTCGCCGTCATCCCCCCGGAACCCGCCGCCCTCTCCGCCATCGCCGCCCGCGTCAAGGCAGCCTTCGACCCCAAGGGCATCCTCAACCCAGGCCGCATGCACGCGGGGCTCTAGCCATGCAAACCACCTTCTCCGAAGCCCAACTCCGCGACCCCGACACCGCGGAATCCAACAAGCAGCTCCGCACCTGCGTCCATTGCGGCTTCTGCACCGCCACGTGCCCCACCTTCGTCCTCCTCGGCGACGAGCTCGATTCCCCCCGCGGCCGCATCTACCTCATCAAGGACATGCTGGAATCCGGCCGCCCGGCCACGGAGGAAGTCGTCCGCCACGTCGACCGCTGCCTCTCCTGCCTCTCCTGCATGAGCACCTGCCCCTCCGGCGTGAACTACATGCACCTCGTCGACCACGCCCGGCACTACATCGAGGATACCTACCAGCGCCCCTGGCACGAACGCCTGCTCCGCAACGCCCTGGCCCTGATCCTCCCCCACCCCAACCGCCTCCGCGCCGCCCTCATGGCCGCCAGCGCCACCCGCCCACTGGCCGGCCTCATCCCCGGCGACGGCATGTTCGCCCGCCGCCTGCGCGCCCTCTTCAAGCTCGCCCCGCGCACCATCCCCGCCCCCCCCCCCCCCCAAGGCCCCCCCCCCCCCCCCCCCCCCCCCCGCCACCACCGCGAAGAACGCCCGCGTCGCCCTCCTCGCCGGCTGCGCCCAGCAGGTCCTGGACCCCGCGATCAACGAGTCCACCATCCGCCTCCTCACCCGCATGGGCACCGAGGTCGTCGTCGCCAAAGGGGCAGGGTGCTGCGGCGCCCTCACCCACCACATGGGCCACCACGACCAAGCCATGGCCAGCGCCGCCGCCAACATCGAAGCCTGGCACCAGGAGCTGGAAACCCAGGGCCTGGACGCCATCATCATCAACACCTCCGGCTGCGGCACCACGGTCAAGGACTACGGCCACATGTTCCGCACCACCCCCCTGGCCGAAAAAGCCCGCAAGATCAGCGCGCTCGCCATGGACATCACCGAGTACCTGGCCAAATCCAACTACGCCCCCACCCGCGAGCCCTCGGGCCTCACCGTCGCCTACCACTCCGCCTGCAGCCTCCAGCACGGCCAGAAGGTCACCGCCCAACCCAAGCAGCTCCTGCAAAAAGCCGGCTTCAAGGTCGTCGAACCCATCGAGCCCCACCTCTGCTGCGGCAGCGCCGGCACCTACAACATCCTCCAGCCCGACATCAGCACCCGCCTGCGCGCCCGCAAGCTGGAGAACCTGAAGGCCACGAAGCCCGACCTCATCGCCGCCGGCAACATCGGCTGCCTCACCCAACTCGCCGGCGACACGCTGCCCACCATCCACACCATCCAACTCCTCGACTGGATGGCCGGCGGCCCCGAACCCGCCAATCTCCCGCAGGCCTAGGCCACCCGCCGCGCCGACCGATCCACCGCCAGGAACGGCACCCCCCGCGAACACCGCTCCAGCCGCGCCTCCACCCCATACACCTCGCGCAGCAAGGCCGGCGTCAGCACCTCCTCCGGCGCCCCCTGCGCCACGATCCGCCCCCCCCCCAGCCCCGCCACCCGGTCCGCGAACCGCAGCGCCTGGTTCAAATCATGGATCGCCAGCACCACGCACAGCCCCCGCTCCCGCGCCAGCCGACGCAGCAACTCCAGCACCTCCACCTGCCGCTGCAGATCCAGCGCACTGGTCGGCTCATCCAGCAGCAACACCCGCGGCTCCCGCACCAGCGCCTGCGCCAGCGAAACCAACTGCCGCTGCCCGCCCGACAACTCGCTCAAATGCCGCCCCGCAAGCCCCTCGATCTCCAGCATCCCCAGTGCCGACGTCACCGCATCCGCCTCGGCATCGCTCACCGCCCAGCCGCCGCCGCCCTGCTTGCGTGCCAGCAGCACCGCCTCGAACACCGTCAGCACCGCGTTCACCGCCGTATCCTGCGGCATGTAGCAAAGCCCCGCGGTCGCCCCAGCCACCGCCACCCCATCCAGCGCCACCACCCCAGGCCCATCCAAAAGCACCACGATCCGCCGGAACAGCGTGGACTTCCCCGCCGCATTCGGCCCCAGCAGCGCCGTCACCTCCCCACCCTTCAGCTCCGGCAGCGAAACCCCGCGCAGCACCACATTCCGCCCATAGGCAAATTCCAGCCCCTCAACCCGCAAATTCACCACGAAGCCCTCCGCGTGCTCAGGATCAGCGAGAAGAAGAACGGCACCCCCACCAGCGCCGTCACAATCCCGATCGGCAGGATCAACCCGGGCACAACCGCCTTGCTCAGCACCGAAGCCGCCGAAAGCACCACCGCGCCCGCCAGTGCCGAGGCCGGCAAAAAAAACCGCTGGTCCTCCCCCACCAGCATCCGCGCGATATGCGGCCCCACCAGCCCGATGAACCCGATCGTCCCCACGAACGCCACGGTCACGCTCGCCACGGCACTCACCAGCAGGATCGTCTGCAACCGCAGCCGCCCCACCGCGATCCCCAGGCTCGCCGCCTTCTGCTCCCCCAGCCGCAGCGCCGTCAGCGCCCAGGCCTGCCGTGCCAGCAGCGGCCACGCCACCCCCAGCATCGCCGCCGCCACTCCCAGCTTCGGCCAGGTCGTCCGCCCCAGGCTCCCCATGGTCCAGAACACCACCGCGGCCAGCGCCTGCTCGGACGCCATGAACTCCAGCGCCGCCAGCGCCGCGTTGAAGCTGAACACCAGCGCGATCCCCAGCAGCACCACCGTCTCCGTGCCCATCCCGCGCCGCTGGCTCAGCACATGGATCAACCCGGCGCATCCCATCGCGCACAAGAACGCATTGGCCGGAATGGTCCACGCACTCCACCCCGTCGGCAGCAGGCTCACGCCCAGCACGAACCCCAGCGCCGCCCCGAACCCCGCCGCCGCCGAAATCCCCAGCGTGAACGGGCTCGCCAGCGGGTTGTTCAGCACCGTCTGCATCTGCGCGCCGGAAACGGACAGCGCCGCCCCCACCACCACCGCCATCAGCGCCACCGGCAGCCGGATCTCCCACACCACCACGGCAACCGTTACCGGCCCCTCCA
>JBIKOJ010000031.1:0-34394 GCA_044358135.1 Acetobacteraceae bacterium
GCGGAAGCCGGCGCGCGAGAGCTTGTCGTGCAGCGATTCGGCCTCGGCACCGGTGATCTCGGTGACGACCTTGCGCTCTGTCCGGCCCGGGACGTAGGGGCAGGGCAGGGGGGCGGTGGTGTAGAAGAATTGCGGCCGGCGGGGCGGCTTGAAGCTCATCTGGCTGGGTGTCCTCCGCGGTGCATGTTCCAGGAGGCGGGGGGCGGGGTCAACGCCTCGGTGCGGACCACGACAAGGCCGGCGACGATGTCGTGCAGGGCGCGCTTGCGGCGGGTGATCAGCACGACGAGCAGCCAGAGCAGGCCGCCGGTGAACATCAGCGTGAGCGCGAAGCCGAGCGCCCAGACCAGGGCCTGGATCCCTTCGGGCGGGCCAAGGTCGGAATCGCGCCGCAGGGCGAGGCCGAGCAGGCGCTGGCCGGGGGTGGCGCTGGCATAGGCGATGAACAGCCAATTGTAGAGCAGCGGGATCGCCGGCAGCAGCACTAGCAGGCCGAAGCCGAGGCCGAGGGTGAGGATGCCGAGGATGAGGCCGGCGAGGAACACCAGGCCGGCGAGCAGGAAGCAGAGGGCGAGGTCGACCAGGCTGGCGGCGACGCGGCGGCGCAGGACGTGCCAGGTGAGGGCGGCTTCCAGCGCATCGTCGGGGGTGGGGGTGCCGTGGCTCATGGCGTCGGCTCCGGGGTGATGATGATGCGCGTGGTGACCTGGGCGGGGCGGGCGGGGAGCGGCAGGAGCGTGCCCTCCTGCCAGAGTGGGGCCAGGGTGCGGGCCGTGGCCAGCAGGACGTGGCCGGACTGGCCGGGGGTGGCGATGAAGCGGCTGCGGTCGAGGTCGGCGAGGTCGTAGACGGCGCGGTAGCCGGCGCCGTGCACGGCATCGGTGGTGCGGCCGGTGTTGGCGCGCAGCAGGGTGGTGGCGTCGCCGCCGACGGGGACGCGGACGGTGGAGAGGAAATCGAGTTGCGGGATGAAGCGCAGCAGCGGGTGGGCGAAGACGGCCTGGTGGGCGGTGCCCCAGCGCCATTGGGTGGGATCCGGGCCGTAGCGGGCGGCCAGGGCGGGCATGGCTTCGTTGAGGCTCTGGCGTAGCAGGGCGGTGCAGTGTTCTTCGCCGCCGCACCAGGCCGCACCGTTGGGGGAGAGGGCGTGGCTGGCGTGGTGCCACCAGGGGGCGGCGCCGTCGCCGGTGGCGAGGCCGCGGGCGAAGGCCTGCATCCAGGCGTGGAAGATCAGGGGTTGGGGGGCGTCGGCGCGCATCTGGCCGTTCCAGCCGCGCAGCAGGGCGTGGGCGCGGCGGGGGAGGTCTTCCGTGGGGGCAATGGCCAGGAGGCGGGGCAGGGTGTCGCGGGCGAAGATGCTGAGTGTGTCGACCTGCATGGCGGCGAAGGTTTCGAGCGTGTGGCTGGGCGTGGCTTCGAGCAGTTCGCGGGCGCGGCGGGCGCGCAGATCGTCGTTCCAGTCCTGGCCGAGGAAGACCGGGAAATCGGGGCCGGCGACGCGTTCGTTGGCGTTGAGCACGCGGCCGCTGGGGGGATCGTCGACGCGGGGGAGCTGGGGGCCGGTGGCCCAGCCTTGCCAGTCGTGGCTGCCGTCGGCGCCGGGGACGGGGCGTGTGCCGTCGCCGGCGCGGCGCAGGGGGACGCGGCCGGTGACATACAGCGCGATGCCGCGGCGGTCGGCGACGGTCATGTTCTGGACGAGGCCGTTGATGCGCTCGGCGGCCAACGCGGCGGTGGCGCGATCCGGGGCACGGTTGAGGGCCAGCAGGCCGGCGGCGGAGGTGTCGCCGGGGGCGAGGTTGGCCATGGCGACGGCGAGGATGGGGCCGGCCGGGGCCACGAGGTCGCTGATGACGGGGCCGTGGCGGGTTTCGCGGATCTTGAGGGTTTCGTCCGCGCGGCCGCGGATGCGGATGCGTTCCTCGCGCAGGACGAAGGGGCGCGGGCCTTCGGGGGAGAGGTAGAGGGTGGGGCCGGCGGCGGATTCGACGAAGAGGTCCTGCACGTCGGCGCCGTTGGTGGTGAAGCTCCAGGCGATGCGGCCGTTATGGCCCATGACGACGAACGGGACGCCGGGGGCGGTGGCGCCGGCCAGGGTGCCTTCCGGCGTGTCGATGCGGGCGAGGTACCAGATGCCGGGGAGCGAGAAGCCGAGATGCGGGTCGCCGGCCAGCAGGGGGGCGCCGGTGCCGGAGTGGCGTGCATCGACGGCCCAGGCGTTGCTGGCGCTGGCGGGCAGGGTGAAGGGATCGGGGAAGCTGGGCAGGAGGGCGGCAAGGCGGCTTGCGGTTTCGGCCAGGGCTGGGTTCACCGCGGCGTGGGGGGCGGCGGTGCTGTCGGTGGGGGGCCAGGGAGCCTTGCCGCCCTGGGCGCGGGCGAGTTCGGTGCGCCAGTTGGCGGAGAGGTAGAGGCCCATGGTTTTCGCCCAGAGCAGCGAATCCGTGACGGTCCAGGGGCGGGGGGCGCCGAGGGGGAGGAATTCGGCGGCGCTGAAACGGCCGCGCGCGGTGATCCAGGTGTTCACGCCGGCAGCGTAGGCTTCCAGCATGGCGCGGGTTTCGGGATCGAGGGCCGCGGCGTCGCGCTCCGCGCTCTGGCGCAGGCCGAGCGTGCGCATGAGGCGGTCGGTGGGCAGGGTGGCCTCGCCGGCGATCTCCGACAATTCGCCGGACGCGGCGCGGCGCATCATGTCCATCTGGAACAGGCGTTCGCGGGCGTGGAGGTAGCCGAGCACGGCGGCGGCATCGCGCTGGGAGGCGGCGCGGATGCGCGGGATGGCGTGTTCGTCCAGCTCCACCGTGGCGCCCTGGGCGAGGCCGGCGATGGTGGCGCTGTGGCTGCCGCCCGGGAGCGTGTGCCACAGCGCGGCCGCGGCCAGGCCGGCCGCCACGACGAGCAGCAGGACGAGGCCGGCGGCCAGACGGGCGGCCCAGCGGAGGATGCGGCGCATGCGGATCACATGGCGCCGCAGAGGCGAAACAAAAAGGTTAGGCGATCGGGTTCATGTGCAGCAGCACGGTGTTCTCGTCGGTGGGCAGCTTGGGGAAGCGGCGCGTGACCTCCGGGTCGTGGCCGGGGATGATGTGGTCGGGGCTGTCGGCGAGTTCCTCGCACAGCACCCAGCCCTCGATCATGTCCTGCAGGCTGTGCAGCAGCACGAAGGGCGAGCGGCGGCGGATGTTGTGCCAGAAATGCGCGGCATCGGAGGCGAGCACCACGGTGCCGCGGGCGGTGGGGACGGTGAGGATCTGCTGGCCCTTGGAGTGGCCGCCGACCTTGTGGACGTGGATGCCGGGCGCGATCTCGCCCGTGCCGTTGTGGAACTTCACGCGCTCGGCATAGACGAAGCGCACGGCGGTGCAGACCTGCTCGACATCGAAGGGCAGGCGCATGGGGCCGTGGCACATGCAGCGGCCGGTGGCGTATTCCATCTCCGCGTCCTGCACGTGGAACTTGGCGTTGGGCAGTTCGTGCCAGTGGCCGGCATGGTCCCAGTGGAGGTGGCTCAGCACCACGTCTTGCACGTCTTCCGGCTTCACGCCGATGCTTTCGAGGGCGGCGATGGGGGAGCGGATCCAGCGTCGATTGCGGCGGGCCGCACTTTCGGCGTCGAAGCCGGTATCCAGCATGATGGTGCGGCCCCCCGCTTCCTTATTGGCCCCCTTGATGACCCAGACGAAGAAGTCGAGCGGCATCGGGGCCTCGTGGTCGTCGGGGAAGATCAGGTTGCTGCCCTGGTTGCGTTCGGCGAGGTGGGCGTAGCGCAGGGCGAAGATCTCGTAGAGCGGGGCGGACATCGTGACTTCCTCCGGGGATTTTCAATGTGCTTGCCGATTGGCGCGGCGGCTGGCAATCCCTTCGCTTCAACAATGATGACCGGAGGAGAGTCCACCATGGCCAAGGCCGCCGCGAAGACTGCGAAGAAGCCCGCCGCGAAGGCGGTTTCGAAGAAGGCTGCTGCACCGAAGGCCGCGGCCCCCAAGGCGGCAAAGGCCGCGGCGCCGGCGGCGAAGCGTGCGCCGAAGCGGCGGGCGGAGTTCTCCTCCAAGCTGTTCCAGCAGGGGCTGGACGTGCGGCGCGCGGTGCTGGGCGGCGAGTACGTGGATAACTCCATCGCCAATGCCAGCGAGTTCATGGTCGATTTCCAGAAGCTGGTCACGGAGTATTGCTGGGGCGACGTGTGGACGCGGCCGGGGCTGGACCGCAAGCATCGCTCGATGCTGAACCTGGCGATGCTGACGGCGCTGAACCGGCCGAACGAGCTGAAGCTGCATCTGCGCGGGGCGATCACGAATGGCGTGAGCCGAGACGAGATCAAGGAAATCCTGTTGCAGGCCTGCATCTATGCCGGCATTCCCGCCGGGCTGGACGCGTTCAAGGTGGCCGACGGGGTGTTCAAGGAGATGGACGCGAAGTGAGCACGCCCATGTCCACGCGCGGCAGCGATAGCGCGAGCGCGCCGACGCAGAGCGTCGGCTTCGTGGGTGTTGGCAATATGGGCTGGCCGATGGCGGCGAACCTGCTGAAAGGCGGGTTTGCTGTCGCGGTGGCTGATGCGCGGCGCGAGGTGGCGAACAACTTCGTGCAGCAGCTGGGCGGCACCGCGCCGGATACGCTGGCGCAGCTGGCCGCGCAGTCCGACGTGGTGGTGACGATGCTGCCGACCAGCGCGCATGTCGGTGCCGTGCTGGCCGGGGGGGATGACAACGTGCTGGCCGGGTTGAAGCCCGGCAGCATCGTGGTCGACATGACCTCTGGCCAGCCGGCGGTGACGCAGGCGCTGGCGCTGAAGCTGGCCGAGGCCGGGTGCGTGCTGATCGACGCGCCGGTCTCCGGCGGCGTGCCGCGGGCCAGGACCGGGCAGCTGGCGATCATGGTCGGCGGGCCGGAAGAGGCGATCGAGCGGGCGCGGCCGGTGCTGGCGGCGATGGGCACCACGATCACGCGCTGCGGCGATGTCGGTGCGGGCCAGGCGATGAAGGCGCTGAACAACCTGGTGAGCGCCGGCGGGTTCCTGATCGGGATCGAGGCGCTGCTGATCGGGCAGAAATTCGGGCTCGATCCCGGGTTGATGACCGATGTGATCAATGCCTCCACCGGCATGAACAACTCGACCCAGAAGAAATTCCGGCAGTTCGTGCTGTCGCGCGGGTTCGATTCCGGGTTCTCGCTGGAGCTGATGGTGAAGGATCTCAGCATCGCGCTGGAGCTGGGGCGGGAGGGTTCGGTGCCGACGCCGTTCGCGGCGCAGTGCCGTGAACTGTGGGCAGCGGCCAGCCACCTGCTGGGGCCGGGCCAGGACCACACCGCGGTGGCGAAGCTGCCGGAGGCGCTGGCCGGTGTGGAGCTGAAGGCGCGGTCATGATCCCCGTGCGCACCGCGCTGGCCGCTGCCGTGCTGCTCTGCGGCATGAAGGTGGCCGGCGCGGCGGTGCTGAAGGTGGGGCCGGGGGAGGCGCTGAAGGGACCGGGCATGGCGGCGCGTGTCGCCAAGGATGGCGATACGATCGAGTTTGCGCCGGGCGAGTACTATGGTTGCGGTGTGTTCTATCAGCATCGGCTGACCTTCACCGGGCCCACCGACCCCGCGACGCCGGCGGTGCTGACCGACATGACCTGCCAGGGCAAGGCGATCCTGGTGATTGCGGGTGCCGATGTGACGGTGCGGCACCTGACCTTCGCGCGGGCGCGGGTGATGGATGGCAACGGGGCGGGCATCCGGGCCGAGGGGCGCGGGCTGACCGTGGAACACAGCCGGTTCGTGAACAACCAATCCGCGATCCTGTCGGCACCGCAGCCGAACGCGGTGATCGCGGTGCTGGACAGCGTGTTCGAGCGCAACGGCGCGGCGGGCGAACACTGCGTGGCGACGCTGGACATCGGCACGGCGGCGGGGCTGCGGGTGGAGCGCAGCCGGTTCCTGGGGGCGCGGGCCTGCGACGTGGTGCGGGCGCGCGGTGTGAAGCGGACCGAGGTGATCGACAGCCGCTTCGAGGACGGGCCGGCGGGTGGCGTGCGCCACATGGTGCTGGCCGAGGGGGGCGGCAGCTTGCTGGTGCGTGGCAGCAGCTTCGCGCGCGGCCCGCAGGCGGAGGCGGCGGCGATTGTGTTGCGCGACCTGCCGGGCGAGGGCAGTGGCGTGGAGGTGCGTGATTCCGTCCTGGAGAACGCCAGCGGCCGGCCGCTGGTGCTGCTGCATGCGCTGACGTCGGCGCCGGCGGTGGTCTCCGGCAACCGAGTGGGGGCGCGTGATACGGAGCTGGACCAGGCCGGATACTGGACGGCGCGGCTGCGCGCCACCGCGCGATGGGGGCTGGACGGTGCGCGCTGGGTGGCCGGGGCGGCGAAGCGGGCGGTGCTGAGCGTGCTGCCGTAGCAGCCCGGGTTCAGGCCCGGCCGGTGGCCTGGGCGAGGAAGGCCAGCACCTCCTGCCAGGAGCGTTCGGCGGCCCGCGCGTTGCCCGGGGGCGTGCCGCCATAGACCATGAACAGGCCGCTGACGGCGTGCGGGCGGCGGATGACCGTGGTGGGCTGGTAGGGGAAGCCGATCGTGTGCCCCGTGTCGGGGTTGCGGACGTGGCGGACCGGGTGGCGGAACTGGCGGTCGGCCAGCTCCTTCTCGGCCATCTCGCTGAACACCTCGCTGGGCCAGAGCTGGTCGTCGCTGCCGCTGATGAACATCACCGGGCCCTGGATGCGCTCGATGGCGATGCGGGCGCGGGCCATCGCCTCCGGGTCGCCGAGGCAGGAGAGGAAGGCGGGGGTCTGGCGCTTCGCGTCGCGGGCGTTGTCGAACATCGACCAATCGGCGGTGCGGTTGTTGGCGGCCAGCGCCGGGAGGTATTCGCCGCCCAGGGTCCAGGTGGGGTCGTGGCGGTCTTGGCCCGGGTGGCCGGCGTTGAGCACGCCGTTGGTGAAGTGGCACGGGACATAGGCGACCACCGCGCTGACCTTCTGCGGGAAGGTTGCGCCGAGGAGGAGGGACAGCTCGCCGCCGCGGGAGACGCCGGAGACGGCGACGAAATCGTGCCGGGGCTTGAGGGTTTCGCGAATCCAGTCCAGCGCGGTTTCGAAATACTCGAGCCTTGTGCCGGAGATGCGCGGCGGCAGGCCCGGCGCGTTGAAGTAGCCCAGGGCGAGCGCCTGGTAGCCGTGCGCGGCGAACAGGGCGGCGCGGGTTTCGAAGATGCCGCCGCCGGAGCCGGCGAGCATCACCAGCGCCGGGTGCGGGCCGGGGCCAGGGGGCGTGAACAGGGCGCCGACCAGGCCACGCTCGCGGATCTCGGTGCGGGTGACGCCGGGGGCGAGGAAGCGCTGGGTGAAGCTGGCCTGCGCGGAATGGCCCATGCCGCGGGCGGTGATGTGGATGGTGAGCGGTTCGGTTTGGCCGCGGGGCTCGCCGCCGGCGCCGATGCTGCGCATGGACCAGACGAGGCCCATCGGCTCCACGCCCTTCCAGTCGCCGGAGAGCGGGGCGTCTTGCGTGAGGTCGAGGGCGCCGTTGGCGTCGGCCACGAAGGTGGCGTGGCTGCGCCAGCGCGTGCCGTCGTTCTGGGTGAGGTCGGCGGTGATCTCCACCGGGCGGCCGGGGGCGAAGCCGGCGGCGGTGATGCGGCGCGGCACGTCCACCATGGCGTCTTGCGGTTCGATCTGCAGTGATGCGGTCATGCGGGCCTCCGTGCTGGGCTATTCTGTCCCGCTTCGGGGCGTGGCGCGCAAGTCGGCGTTGCCTGCGGAACTTGGCGCCTCTACCCTGGCAACCCTTGGAAACATGAACGAAACGGTGCCTTCTGGCGCCCGCCTCTAGGATGGATCGCCGATGAACATCAAGGACGCCCACGGCCCGCTCAAGGGCCTGCGGGTTCTCGACCTTACCCGCGTGCTGGCGGGCCCGACCTGCACCCAGATGCTGGGCGACCTCGGCGCGGAGGTGATCAAGATCGAGCGCCCGGGCGCCGGCGATGACACGCGCGGATTCGCGCCGCCGGTGATGCCGGGGACGGAGGAGAGCGCCTATTTCATCGGGGTGAACCGCAACAAGCGCTCCGTGACGCTGGATATCGCCACCAAGGAGGGCCAGGCGATCGCGAGGCAGTTGCTGGCCGATACCGATATCCTGGTGGAGAACTTCAAGGTCGGGGCGCTGGCGAAATACGGCCTGGGCTATGAGCAGCTGCACGAGGAATTCCCCGGGCTGATCTACTGCTCCATCACCGGGTTCGGGCAGACCGGGCCGTATGCGCCGCGGCCGGGCTATGACAGCCTGATCCAGGGCATGGGCGGGGTGATGAGCCTGACCGGGGAGCCCGATGGGCTGCCGCAGAAGGTGGGCGTGCCGGTGGCCGATCTGTTCGCGGGGCTCTATGGCTGCATCGGCATCCTGGCGGCCCTGCGCCACCGGGAGAAGACCGGGCAGGGGCAGCAGGTGGATATCGGCATGCTGGACACGCATGTTGCCTGGCTGGCGAACCAGGGGATGAACTTCCTGGCGACGCGCGAGAACCCGGCGCGGCTGGGCAACCAGCACCCGAACATCGTGCCGTACCAGGTGTTCCCGACCGAGGATGGCTACATGGTGCTGAGCGTGGGCAACGACGCCACGTTCAAGCGCTTCTGCGACGCGTTCGGGCTGGAGCACCTGCTGGCTGACGAGCGGTATGCGACCAACCCGGCGCGCGTGGCCAACCGGCAGCTGGTGACCGACACGCTGACGCCGGTGATGAAGACGCACCCGACGGAGTGGTGGGTGGAGAAGCTGGAGGCGCTGAAGATCGGCTGCGGGCCGATCAACACGCTGAAGCAGGTGTTCGACGACCCGCATGTGAAGGCGCGCGGCATGGAGGTGCAGATGAAGCACTCCAGCGGCGCCGAGGTGACGGTGATCGCCAACCCCGTGCGGCTTTCGGAAACGCCGGCGGATTACCGGATCGCGCCGCCGCTGCTGGGTGAGCACACCAGCGAGGTGCTGCAGGACCTGCTGGGGATCGACAACAAGACCTTCGAGAGCCTGAAGAAGAAGGGGATCATCTGACCCCGCCGGCCATCGTTTTGTCTTCTGCGTGAAGGTGGCCCGCCGATAGGATGGGCCACCGTTGCAGGGGAGAGGACGATGGCGGTGTTCGAGGGTGGGTGCCTGTGCGGCGCGGTGCGCTACCGGGCAGAGGCGGAGCCGGTGTTCAGCGGCACCTGCCATTGCCGCGACTGCCAGCGTGGCACCGGCAGCGCATTCTCCTGCGAGGTGGCGGTGCCGACGCCGACCATTTCGGTCACCGGGGCGCTGACCCGGCATACGCATACCGGCGGCAGCGGCAAGGGCGTGACATCAGCCTTCTGCCCGGTGTGCGGCTCGCGCCTGCTGGCGGAGGTGGAGGTGATGCCGGGGATCACCATGATCGCGGCCGGCACGCTGGACAATGCGCGCGACTTCGTGCCCGGGGCGCATATCTTCCGCGACAGCGCACAGCATTGGTTCCCCTTCGCGGAGGGGATGGTGACCTTCGCGAAGATGCCGCCGATGGAGTAGGAAGGAAGCGGTTCTTTTTTGAAAAAAAGAACCAAAAAACTTTTATTCATTTGGTCGGGTAGAAGTCGGCTTGATGCGATCAAATTATAAAAGTCTTTTTGCTTCTTTTTCTTCAGAAAAAGAAGATTCTTACTTTCTTTCCTTCAGGAATCGCGCAAAGGCCTGCAGCGTGATGTCGCTGACATGGTGCTCGATGCCCTCGGCATCCTGTTCCGCCGCGTCGTGCGGCACGCCGATGGCGCGCAGCACCTCCACCACCAGCAGATGGCGGGCCTTCACCCGGGCGGCGAGGTGTTCGCCTTCCTCGGTGAGGAACACGCCGCGATAGGGGCGGGCGGTGGCCAGGCCCTCGCGCTTCAGGCGGGTGATCGCCTTGATGGCGGTGGCGTGGGTCACGCCGAGGCGGCGGGCGATGTCGGTCGGCCGGGCCTCCCCGCCGGTGGCATGCAGGTCGGCGATCAGCTCCGCGTAATCCTCCAGCAGCGCCATGGATTGCACGCGGCGTGCCTGTTCGAACCTTCCGGCCTGGGTGGGCTCGGCGGGCAGGTCGGGCGCGGCTTGGCGCTGCTGCGCGTCGGCGGGGCGGCGGGGCAATGCGGGCTCCTGGTATCGGCGCGCACCATGGCGAAAGCGGCGTGGCGGATCAACCGGTTGGGCGCGACGAAAATGGGCTTGAAGAAAGTGTAGCCTTAGCATCATATTCGTGTCGTGGGGACATGGTATGGCGACGGCATCGTATCGTCGCTCCTGCTACGACGGCCGCGGCGGTCAGGGGGCCGCGCGGCAAACATGGGGGAAGGGCATGCACGAGATCGTGTCGCGTCGCTTTCTGCTGGGCGCTGCCACTGCGTTGGCGGCGGCACCGGCCTGGGCGCAGGTGGTTCGGCCGCCGGGGTGGAAGCCGCGCGTGGCAACCACCTTCACCATCATCCAGGACATCGCCCAGAACGTGGCCGGCACGGCGGCGGTGGTGGACTCGATCACCCGGCCGGGGGCGGAGATCCACGACTACCAGCCCACGCCACAGGACGTGGTGCGCGCCCAGGGGGCGGATCTGGTGCTGTGGAACGGCATGAACCTGGAGCGCTGGTTCGAGAAGTTCATCGATACCGCGAAGGGCGTGCCGAGTGCGGTGGTGTCCGACGGCGTGGTGCCGATGCCGATCCGCGAGGGGCCCTACCAGGACAAGCCGAACCCGCATGCCTGGATGTCGCCGGCCTCGGCGCTGATCTACATCGAGAACATCCGCCGCGCGCTGGCCGCGCTGGATCCGGCGCAGGCGGAGACCTATGCCGCCAATGCGCGGGCCTATGCCGAGCGCGTGCGCGCCATCGAGGCGCCATTGCGTGCGCGGCTGTCCAGGATCCCCGAGGGGCAGCGCTGGCTGGTGACGTCGGAGGGCGCGTTCAGCTACCTGGCGCGCGATTTCGGGCTGCGCGAGGCCTATCTGTGGCCGATCAACGCCGACCAGCAGGGCACGCCGCAGCAGATCCGCCGGCTGATCGACACGGTGCGGCGCAACAAGGTGCCGGTGGTGTTCAGCGAAAGCACCGTGAGCGACAAGGCGGCGCGGCAGGTGGCGCGCGAGACCGGCGCGCGCTACGGCGGGGTGCTCTATGTGGATTCGCTGAGCGAGTCCGGCGGGCCTGTGCCGACCTACCTCAAGCTGCTGGAGGTGACGGTGGAGACCATCGCGCGCGGGTTCGGGACATGACAGCCAGCCTGGAGGTGCGCGACGTAACCGTGCGCTACCCCAACGGGGTGGTGGCGGTGGACCGGGCGGGCTTCCTGCTGGACCGGCCGACGATCTGCGCGCTGGTGGGGGTGAACGGCAGCGGCAAGTCCTCGCTGTTCAAGGCGCTGATGGGCTTCGTGACGCCGGGTGGCGGGAGCATCCGCATCGGCGGGCTGGCGGTGGACGCGGCGCTGAAGCAGGGGCTGGTGGCCTATGTGCCGCAGAGCGACGACGTGGACTGGAATTTTCCGGTGCTGGTCGAGGATGTCGTGATGATGGGGCGCTACGGCCACATGGGCCTGCTGCGCATTCCGCGCGCGGCGGACCGGGCGGCGGTGGATGCGGCGCTGGAGCGGGTGGGGATGGGCGCGCTGCGCAAACGCCAGATCGGCGAGCTCTCCGGCGGGCAGAAGAAGCGGGCGTTCCTGGCCCGCGCGCTGGCGCAGGATGCCAAGGTGATCCTGCTGGACGAGCCGTTCACCGGCATCGACCTGACCACGGAGCAGGCCATCGTGGGGTTGATGCGCGAGATGCGCGACGAGGGGCGGCTGATGCTGGTGTCCACCCACAATCTGGGCAGCGTGCCGGAGTTCTGCGACCAGGTGGTGCTGTTCAACCGCACCGTGCTGGCCTTCGGGCCGACGGCGAGCACTTTCACCGCCGCCAATTTGGCGCTGACCTTCGGGGCGGCGCTGCGCCATGTGCGGCTGGGTGGGGCCGACCTGCACGACGATGCCGATGCGCGCCACGTGACGGTGCTGACCGACGATGAGCGGCCGCTGGTGCTCTACGGGCCCGGCGGCAACCAGGCCGTGGTGCCGCCGGGGCAGGGGCCGGCACCGAAGTGATGGAGTTGCTGCTGGAGCCCTTCGCCTATTCCTACATGGCGCGCGCCATCTGGGTGAGCGCGCTGGTGGGCGGCGTGTGCGCCTTCCTGTCCTGCTACCTGGTGCTGAAGGGCTGGTCGCTGATGGGCGATGCGCTCTCCCACGCCGTGGTGCCTGGCGTGGCGGTGGCCTATCTGCTGAAGCTGCCCTATGCGGCCGGCGCCTTTGCCTCTGGCCTTTTGGCGGCGCTGGCGATGGCCGCGGTGCAGCGGGTGACAGTGCTGCGCGAGGATGCCGCGATCGGGCTGGTGTTCACCGCCATGTTCGCGGCCGGGCTGCTGATCGTGTCGGTCCATCCCGCCTCCGTTTCCGTGCAGACCATCGTGATGGGCAATGTGCTGGCGATCGCCGATGAGGACGTGGTGCAGGTGGTGGCGATTGCCGGTGCGTCGCTCGCGGTGCTGCTGCTGCGCTGGCGCGACCTGATGCTGGCCTTCTTCGACGCCAGCCACGCCCGCGCGGTGGGGCTGAACCCGTGGCGGCTGCGGGTTCTGTTCTTCGTGCTGCTGAGCGCCTGCACGGTGGCGGCGTTGCAAACCGTTGGCGCCATCCTGGTGATCGCGATGGTGGTGACGCCGGGAGCGACGGCCTACCTGCTGACCGACCGGTTCGGGCGCATGCTGATGATTGCGGTGGCGATCGGGACCGTGACGGCCGCGGTGGGAGCCTATGTCAGCTACTTCCTGGATGGCGCCACGGGCGGGCTGATCGTGGTGACGCAGACGCTGGTGTTCCTGGCCGCCTTCGTGTTCGCGCCCAAGCATGGGCGGCTGGCGGCGCTGCGGCGGGCGAGGGCGGCCTCGTGATCGAGTGGCTCACCGCGCCGCTGGCGCATGATTTCATGGTGCGCGGGCTGATCGTGGCCGTGCTGGTGGCAGCGGGCTGCGCGGTGCTGTCGTGCTACCTGGTGCTGAAGGGCTGGTCGCTGATGGGCGATGCGGTTTCCCACGCGGTGCTGCCGGGGATCGTGCTGGCGCATCTGGTGGGGCTGCCGATGAAGATCGGCGCGCTGGCGGCGGGGCTCGGCTGCGCCCTGGCCTCCGGCTACATTCGGCGGAATTCGCGGGTGCGCGAGGATTCGGTGCTGGCGATCGTCTTCGCGGGCATGTTCGCCGCCGGGCTGGTGCTGTTCGTGAAGGTGGATACCGACCAGCACCTGAACCACGTGCTGTTCGGCAACGTGCTGGGCGTGACCTGGGCCGAGGTGATGGAGACGGCGGCGGTGGTGCTGCCGGTGGCGCTGCTGGCCTGGGCGCGGCGGCGCGACCTGTTCCTGGTGTGCTTCGATCCCGCCCATGCGCGCGCCATCGGCCTGGATGCCTGGCGGCTTGAGATCGCGCTGCTGGTGGGGCTCGCGCTGGTGATCGTGGCAGCCCTGGCGGCGGCGGGAATCGTGCTGGTGGTGGCGATGCTGATCGCGCCGGGGGCGATCGGCTTCGTGGCGACGCGGCGGTTCGATGCGATGATGGCGGTGGCGGCTTGCGTTTCGGTGAGCGCCTCCGTGCTGGGCGTACTGGCGAGCTTTCACCTGGATGTGGCCACCGCGCCGCTGATCGTGGTGCTCCAGGCGGGCTGCTTCCTGCCGGCGCTGTGGATCGGCAAGCGCCTGCGCTAGCATGCGGCCATGTGCCGCATTCTTTTCCTGCTGCTGTTGCTGACTTTGCCAGCCCGTGCCGAGACGGTGGCGATCCCCGGCCCCGAAGGCGTGACCTTGAAGGCGGAGTTGCTGCTGCCGGATGGGCCGGCGGTGGCACCCGCCATCGTTGCGCTGCATGGCTGCGGCGGGCCCTATCCGCAGCGCGACGCGCAGTGGGGCGAGGCGTTGCGGCGCCGCGGCCACATCGTGCTGTTCCCCGACAGCTTCGGCTCGCGCGGGCTCGGCTCCCAGTGCCGGGAGATCAGGCGGGCGGTGACGGCGGTGGGGTTGCGGCGGCGCGATGCGCTGGCGGCGGCGCAGTTTCTGTTCGACCGGCCAGGCACGCCGCCGGGCGGGGTGGTGCTGCTGGGATGGTCTGATGGCGGCAGCACGGTGCTGGCGGCGGGGCGGGACCTGGCGGAGCGGCGCGGGCTGATCCGCGGGCTGGTGGCCTTCTATCCCGGCTGCCGTGCCGCGTCGCGGCTGGGCGGTTGGCAGCCGGTGGCGCCGATGCTGCTGCTGCACGGCGAGGCCGATGACTGGACGCCGATCGCGCCATGCCGCGCCCTGGCGGAGGAGGCCGGGCCGGCCGTGACCCTGGTGGCCTATCCCGGCGCCTGGCACAATTTCGACGTGGATATCCCGGTGCGGCAGATGCGCAACATCCCTTCCAGCCGGCGCGGCGACGGCATCGTGCATGTGGGCGGGGACCCGGCGGCGCGCGAAGATGCGCTGGCGCGCGTTCCGGCCTTCCTTGCCGCCCTGCCGGTACGGTAGGAAGGCGGATGTTCAACTGGGTTGTTGCCGCCATCGCGTTCGGGCTCTGGACGCTCGCGACGCTTCTGTATCTTCGTCCATATATCAAGCGCGCGCTTGCCGAGCGGGGCAAGCGGCGCGAGATGGCGGCGAAAATTCGCGAGCAGCAGGCGAAGGGGCCGGGCGGCTAGCCCTTCGCGCGCGACGCCTCGTACACCTTGAGGTGGGTATAGGCGGTGGCCAGCATGGTGTGCGGCGTTCCGAATCCCTTGGCGCGGGCCAGCATGTCGCCCACCACGTGATCGGCCTCCACGGCGCCGCCCTTCTGCAGGTCGCGCAGCATGGAGGCCATCCACTGGCCCTTGGGGTCGCTGAGCTGCGAGCGGGCCCGGGCATCGGCGGGCGGGCGTGGCGTGAACCCGGCGGCGGTGGCCACGGCGGTGCATTCGTCCACCATCTGCAGCATCAGCCCGGCGGCCTCCGTGCTGGCGCTGACGATGCTGCCCACATTGCCGCGGAACAGGCAGTTCATGCCGGCGATGGAGCAGAGGAAAACCCATTTCTCCCACATCATCTGCAGGATCTCGGGCGAGTTGGTGAGGTCGAAGCCGCCCTTGGCGAGATGCGGCTGCAGCGCGTCGCAGAACCCAACCTGGCTGGGCAGGCGGGCGCCGTAGCCGAAGGTGGCCATGGTGTTCAGGTGGCGCACGGTGCCGTCGGCCTCCAGCGTCACGGCGATGCCGGTCATGCCGCCGAGCACGGCCTCGGCGCCGAACTCGGCCTCCAGCCTATCGAGGTGCCGCATGCCGTTGAGCTGGGGGATGATCCTGGCGCCGGCGGCGGCGGGGCGGATGGCCTCGATGGCGCTGTCGAGGTCGTAGGCCTTGCAGGACAGGATGATCGCGTCCCAGCCCGGCTTCACCGTGTCGGCCTGCACGGTTTTGGCGGCGATGGTGGCGTCGCCCAGCGGGCTTTTGATCACCAGGCCATTGGCGGCGATCTGGGCGGCGCGCTTGGGGCGGACCAGGAAGGTGACGTCGGCGCCGCCGGCGGCCGCCCGCCCGCCGTAGTAGCCGCCGATGCCGCCCGCGCCGAGCACCAGAATGCGCATGAAGGTCGCCCCCGTTCGATTCGGCGGCATGATGGCCGCCAGGGCCGGGGTTGCCAACCGCACACCCGAAAGCATGGCGGCATTGCGGCGGCGGGGCGGTGCCGCGCTTCGCCCGGTGCACGAACGCGTGATAAGGAACCCGCATGGACAGCGAGACCATGCCCACGATTGCGATCGGTTGCGACCATGCCGGCCCGGCGCTGAAGCGTCAGCTGGCCGATGGGTTGCGCGCGGCCGGCTATGGCGTGCTGGACATGGGCACGCATGACGAGGCCCGGGTGGACTACCCCGATATCGCCCATGCCGTGTGCGCGGCGGTGGAGGATGGCCGGGCCCTGCGCGGCGTGCTGGTCTGCGGCTCCGGCGTGGGCATGTCGATCGCGGCGAACCGCCATGCCGGCATCCGCTGCGCAGTGGCCAGCGAGAGCGAGACGGCCCGGCTCTGCCGCGAGCACAACGATGCCAACGTGATCGCCATGGGCGCGCGGCTGATCGACGCCGTGACCGCCGAGGACATCCTGCGCGTGTTCCTGGCCACGCCGTTCGAAGGCGGGCGGCACGTGCAGCGGCTGGCGAAGCTTTCCCCTGCTGCGAAGCCTCTCGCAGACGCGCCGGCAACCGTCTAGAACGCCGGCTCTTTCCCCGCGTCCCGGAGGGTTGGGCATGAACGATCGCGCGAACCACGCCAGCCTGCAGCGCTTCTTCGCCGCAAGCCTGGCCGAAACCGATCCCGAACTGGCCGCCGCCATTGGCCGCGAACTGGTGCGCCAGCAGGACGGCATCGAGCTGATCGCCAGCGAGAACATCGTCTCCGCCGCCGTGATGGAGGCGCAGGGCTCGGTGCTGACCAACAAGTATGCCGAGGGCTATCCCGGCCGGCGCTATTACGGCGGCTGCGTGGAAGTCGACGTGGCCGAGACGCTGGCGATCGAGCGGGCCAAGAAGCTGTTCGGCTGCAGCTACATCAACGTGCAGCCGCATTCCGGCGCGCAGGCCAACCAGGCGGTGTTCCTGGCGCTGGTGAAGCCCGGCGACACCATCCTGGGCATGAGCCTGGATGCCGGCGGGCACCTGACCCATGGCGCGGCGCCCAACCTGTCCGGCAAGTGGTTCCGCGCCATCCAGTACGGCGTGCGGCGCGAGGACGGGCTTCTGGACTACGACCAGCTGGAGGCGATGGCCCGCGCCGAGAAGCCGAAGCTGATCATCGCCGGTGGCAGCGCCTATCCGCGCGAGATCGACTTCGCCCGCATCCGCCGCGTGGCCGATGAGGTCGGCGCCTTCTTCATGGTGGACATGGCACACTTTGCCGGCCTGGTAGCGGCCGGCGTGTATCCGAGCCCATTGCCGCACGCCCATGTGGTGACCACCACCACCCACAAGACGCTGCGCGGCCCGCGCGGCGGCATGATCCTGTCGAACGACGCCGACCTGGGCAAGAAGTTCAACTCCGCGGTGTTCCCAGGCCTGCAGGGCGGGCCGCTGATGCATGTGATCGCCGGCAAGGCCGCCGCCTTCGGCGAGGCGCTGCGGCCGGAGTTCAAGACCTACCAGCAAGCCGTGGTCGACAATGCCCGCGCGCTGGCCGCCACGCTGGTGGAGCAGGGGCTGGCGATCGTGACCGGCGGCACCGACAGCCATCTGATGCTGGTGGATCTCCGCCCCAAGCGCGTCACCGGCAAGGCCGCCGAGGCCAGCCTGGAGCGGGCGCACATGACGGCGAACAAGAACGCCATTCCGTTCGACCCCGAGAAGCCCGCCATCACCTCCGGCGTGCGGCTTGGCTCCCCCGCCGGCACCACGCGCGGCTTCGGCGTGGCGGAGTTCCAGCAGATCGGCCAGATGATTGGCGAGGTGCTGGATGGGCTCTCCGCCTCCAACGACGGCAGCAATGCCGTGGTGGAAGCCGCCGTCGGCGCGCGGGTGAAGGAGCTGTGCGCGCGCTTCCCGATCTACGCGCGGTAGTTCGCCCCGATGCGCTGTCCCTTCTGCGGCCATGACGAGACCCAGGTGAAGGACAGCCGGCCGAGCGACGACGGCATGACCATCCGCCGCCGTCGCTTTTGCCCCGCCTGCACGCAGCGCTTCACCACCATCGAGCGCGTGCAGCTTCGCGAGCTGACGGTGGTGAAGACCGATGGGCGGCGCGTGCCGTTCGACCGCGACAAGCTGGTGCGCTCCATCCGGGTGGCGATCCGCAAGCGGCCGGTCTCGGAAGAGCGGCTGGAGCGGATCGTGAACGGGATCGTGCGCCAGCTGGAGGCCTCCGGCGACAGCGACGTGCCATCGAAGTCGATCGGCGAGGCGGTGATGGCCGCCCTGCGCGAGGTGGACGAGGTGGCCTATGTGCGCTTCGCCTCCGTCTATCGAGACTTTCGCGAAGCCAAGGATTTCGAAGCATTTTTGGGTGGCCTCGGCGGCGAGGATACCCTGCCGGACCCCAAGCCGTGACCGTCGAAGCGCAGGATGCCGCGCATATGCGCGCGGCCCTTTCGCTGGCGCGGCGCGGCAACGGGCGGACCTGGCCCAACCCCTCCGTCGGCTGCGTGATCGTGAAGGATGGCCGCGTGGTCGGCCGGGCCACCACGGCCCAGGGCGGCCGGCCGCATGCGGAGCCGCAGGCGCTGGCCATGGCCGGAGACGCGGCACGCGGGGCCACGGCCTATGTGACGCTGGAACCCTGCTGCTTTCATGGCCGCACCCCGCCCTGCACCGATGCGCTGGTGGCCGCCGGTGTGGCGCGCGTGGTGGTGGGGGTGCGCGACCCCGATCCGCGCGTGAACGGCGCCGGCCTCGCCCGGCTGCGCTCGGCCGGGATCGAGGTGGTGGAAGGCGTGCTGGAGGATGAGGCGGCCGATGTCGTCGCCGGCTTCGTCACCCGCGTGCAGCGCGGCCGACCGTTGGTCACGCTGAAGCTGGCCTCCACGCTGGATGGCCGCATCGCCACCCGCACCGGCGAGAGCCAATGGATCACCGGCGAGCCGGCGCGCCGCATGGCGCATGCGCTGCGCGGCCGGCACGACGCGATCATGGTGGGCGCGGGCACCGTGCTGGCCGACAATCCGGACCTGACCTGCCGCATCCCCGGCTTCAAGCCGCTGCCGATGGTGCGCGTGGTGGCGGACAGCCATCTGCGCCTGCCGCTCACCTCTCGCCTGGTGGCCACCGCACATTCAGCGCCAACCTGGGTGCTGTGCCGAGGTGGGGCCGACTCGCGCCGGGTGTCGGCGCTGGAATCGGCCGGAGTCGTCGTGGTGCAGGTGGGCGACTCGCCCGCCGGAATCGACCTTGCCGCCGGGCTGCGGGTGCTGGCCGAGCGCGGCATCACCCGGTTGCTGGCCGAGGGCGGTGCGCAGATCGCCGCGGCGTTGCTGCGCGCGGATCTGGTGGACCGGCTGGCCTGGTTCCACGCCCCCTCCGTGATGGGCGGCGATGGCTGGCCCGCGGCGCAGGCCTTCGGGGTGGAGGCGCTGGCGCAGATGCCGCGCTTCCGCAGCACCGGCACGCGGCCGGTGGGCGCGGACCTGCTGAGCGAGTATGTTCGCGCCCCCGACGCCGGGGCGCAGAAGGGAGCTAAGGTCTGATGTTCACCGGGATCGTTACCGGCCTGGGCGAGGTTCGCGCGATCACGCCGATCGGCCGCGGGCAGGACATGCGGCTGGTGGTGGGCGTGCCCGCCGGCTGGGCCGACATGGCCAGCATCCCGCTCGGCGCCTCCATCGCCTGCAACGGTTGCTGCCTGACGGCGGTGGAGCTGGGGCCGGACTGGTTCGCGGTGACCGCCTCGGCCGAAACGCTGTCGAAAACCACGCTTGGCGTCTGGCAGACCGGCACGCGCATCAACCTGGAACGCCCGCTGAAGGTGGGCGACGAGCTGGGCGGGCACATCGTCTCTGGCCATGTGGACGGCTTGGGCGAGGTGCTGGCCGCCACGCCCGACCAGGGCTCCACCCGCTGGCGCTTCCGCGTGCCCGGGGCCATCGCCCGCTTCATCGCCCCCAAGGGCTCGGTCGCCATCGACGGCGTTTCGCTGACGGTGAACGAGGTGGAGGGGGACACGTTCGGCGTGAACATCATCCCGCACACGGCAGAGGTGACGGGGTTCGGCCTTCTCAAGGTGGGCGACAAGGTCAATATCGAGATCGACACCGTGGCGCGCTATGTGGCCCGCCTTGCCGACTATGCCGCCTGAGGGGCCGGGAATGAGCCAGATGCTGACCAAGTCGCTGTCGCAATACCTCGCCTCCGCCGAGGAGCTGATCGCCGAGGCGCGTGCCGGGCGCATGTTCATCCTGGTGGATGACGAGGACCGGGAGAACGAGGGCGACCTGGTGATCCCCGCCCAGTTCGCCACGCCCGATGCGGTGAACTTCATGGCGCGCCATGCCCGTGGCCTGATCTGCCTTTCCATGACCCGCCAGCGCGTGGAGCAACTCGGCCTGCCGCTGATGAGCCAATCGAACGGCACGCGGCACAGCACCGCCTTCACCGTCTCCATCGAAGCGCGCGACGGCGTGACCACCGGCATCTCCGCCCATGACCGCGCCCATACCATCGCGGTGGCGATCAACCCGGAAAAGGGGCCGATCGACATCGTCACCCCCGGCCACGTCTTCCCGCTGGTGGCGCGTGAGGGCGGCACGCTGGTGCGGGCGGGGCATACCGAGGCGGCGGTGGATATCGCGCGCCTCGCCGGCCTCAACCCCTCCGGCGTGATCTGCGAGATCATGAACGACGATGGCACCATGGCCCGCCTGCCAGACCTGGTGACCTTCGCGCAGCACCACAACCTCAAGCTTGGCACCATCGCCGACCTGATCGCCCATCGCCGCCGCACCGAGCGCTTCGTGCGCCGAGTGACGGAGGGCTCGCTGACCCATGCCGTGGGCGGCGAGTGGAAGGCGATCGTGTATGCCAATACGCTGGAGAACAACGAGCACCTGGTGCTTGTAAAGGGCGACCTCGCCGCTCCCGGCCCGGTGATGGTGCGCATGCACGGCGTGGACCTGCTGAACGACCTGCTGGGCGAGAGCACGCGCGATGCGCTGACGCAGTCCATGGCGATGATCGCCCAGGAGGGCCGCGGCGCCGTGGTGATGCTGCGCGAGATGCGGCCCACCACGCTGTCGGAACGCGTGAAGCAGCTGGCCGCCGCCGAGCGCCCGCGCTCCACGCTGCGCGACTACGGCATCGGCGCGCAGATCCTGCTCGACCTCGGGGTGCGGGACATGATCCTGCTCTCCAACCACCCGCGCACCATCGTCGGCATCGAGGGCTACGGCCTGAACATCGTCGACCAGCGCCCGCTCGACGGGCTGTAAGAGATCCTCCGATGAGCACCGCCGACGCCAAGTTGCCCGAAGCGCCGAAGATCGGTGGCCGCCCGCCGCGGATGCTGGTGGTGCGCGCGCCGTACTACACCCAGATCGTCGATGGCCTGCGGGATGGGGCGGTGCGCATCATCACCGAGGCCGGCGGAACCTGCGACGTGCTGGACGTGGCCGGCGCGCTGGAACTGGCCACGGCGATCCAGTTCGCCGTGAAGGGTGACCGCGCCTATGACGGGTTCGTGGCGCTGGGCTGCGTGGTGAAGGGTGAGACCGACCACTACGAGCATGTCTGCCGCGAGGCGATGCAGGCGCTGACGCGCGTGGCGCTGGACCATACGCTGTGCCTGGGCAACGGGCTGCTCACCGTGGCCACCGAGGCGCAGGCCCTGGCCCGCTCCACGCTGGATGGCCACAACAAGGGTGCCGAGGCCGCGGCCGCGGCGCTGCTGCAGATCCGTGCCGCGCGCCAGTTGGGCGCGGCGAGCTAGGAATGACCAAAGCCAGACCACAAGCGCCCAACAGCCGCCCGCGCACCTCGGCCCGCGTGGCCGCGGTGCAGGCGCTGTTCCAGGCCGAGCAGATGCAGGTTTCCGCCGAGCGGGTGATCGACGAGTTCGTCCGCCACCGGCTGGGGGCGGAGCCTGGCACCGGCTTCGAGGACGGGCGCGCGCCGGATGCCAACGTGCCGCTGTTCGGCCGCATCGTGCGCACCGCCACCGCCCAGCAGGACACGCTGGACGCGGTGCTGGCCGAGACGCTGTCGGCCGACTGGCCGATGGAGCGGCTGGATCCCGTGCTGCGCGCCCTGCTGCGCGCGGGAGCGGCGGAGCTGTGGATGAGCGACGGCCCGCCGGCGCGGGTGGTGATCAACGAATACCTGGACATCGCGCACGGCTTCTTCGACGGCGACATCCCGGGCATGGCCAATGGCGTGCTGGACCGCATCGCCCATCGCCTGCGCACCGGCGAGTTCCAGGGCGGTTGAGCGCGGCTGCATGGCCGGCGCAATCCCTCCCGAATTCTCCCTGATCTACAAGCATTTTCTGCCGCTCGCCGGGGCCGGTGCGTTGGCGCTGGGCGATGATGCCGCGGTGTTCGCGCCGCCGGCGGGCCGGGAACTGGTGGTGGCCGCCGATGCGATGGTGGCGGGCGTTCATTTCCTGCCAGACGATCCGCCGGACCTGGTGGCGCGCAAGCTGCTGCGCACCAACCTCTCCGACCTCGCCGCCATGGGCGCCACGCCGCTGGGCTACCTGCTGACCGTGTCCGTGCGGCGCGACACGCCGGAGGCCTGGTTCGCAGGATTCGCCGCCGGGCTGGCGGCCGACCAGGTGGAATTCGGCCTGCAGGTGCTGGGCGGGGACACCACCTCCACGCCCGGGCCGGCCAGCCTGTCGCTGACCATCCTCGGCACGGTGGCGCCCGGCGCGGCGCTGCGGCGCAACGGCGCGCGGCCCGGGGATGGCGTGTGGGTGACAGGCACGATCGGCGATGGCGCGCTGGGGCTGCTGGCGGCCACCGGGCAGCTACGGGATCCCGATGGGTTCCTGGCCGGCCGCTACCGGCTGCCGCAGCCGCGCGTGGCGCTGGGGCTGCGGCTGGCCGGCATTGCCACGGCGGCCATGGATATCTCCGACGGGCTGGTGCAGGACCTCGGCCATCTCTGCCGCGGCGGGGGGCTGGCGGCCGGGATCGAGGCGGCGCGTGTGCCGCTGTCGCCGGCCGCCGCGGCGGCAGTCTCGGCCGATCCGGCGCTGCTGGCCCGCTGCCTGACGGGAGGCGACGACTACGAGCTGCTGTTGGCGGTGCCCGAGTCGCGCGCGGCAGACCTGCGCGCGGCGGCGGCGGCGTGCGGCGTGGCGGTCACGCGGATCGGGCGCTTCGAGGAAGGTGCGGCCGACGTGGCCGTGCTGGGCCCCGATGGCGCGCCGATGGCTCTGGCCGCCGGCGGCTGGAGCCACTTCGCCTGAAGCGAGGTCAGTAGTTGCTGCGCGAGCCCGGGCTGGAGCCGGAGCCGCCGGAGCCGACATTGCCGCCCGGGCTGAAGCGCCCGACATTGCCCAGCAGCTGCTGCAGGAAGTTGGTGTCGTTGCCCGGCGTCGGCGTGGTGCGCGACGCGATGTCCACCGGCACCGCATCCTCCGGCCCCTTGCGCTCCACCTTGCGCAGCACGCCCTGCCGGTCGAAGGAAACGGTTACAACCTGCTGATCCCGAACAGAATTTGTCGAAGCGATCACCGGCTTCGTCATCTCGGAGATGTAGAGCCAGGTGTTGTCGTCGAAGGTTGCGCGGGTGGTGGGGGAGCCGATCAGCGCCATCACGTCGTTGCGGGTGGAGGTGCCGGGCACCAGCTGGGCCAGCTGGTCGGCATCCACGCGGTTGCCGCGGGCCTGGATCGGGTGGCTGAGCAGGCCCGTGGTGTCGCACGCCGCCAGCGGCACGGCCGCCAGGGCCAGGGCGAGGAGCTTCGGCAGGAAGGAGGGTGGCATGCTACGCAATGGGTGGTCCCCGGCAGTGGTCTGGCCCCGCGCGCGGCCCCTGCGACCATTGCGGGGCGGCACCCGCCCCACCGTGCCCGATCGGGGCTGGCAGGTTGGCGGCGCGCGCCTACGTGCTAGCATGAACACCGGGAGCGCGCCATCTCGGGCGCCGTTTGCCCTTGGTGTGCCCCCAATGGGCCTGGCGCGGTCGCGGCTGGGCAGACAGGAGAGCAGGGTGCTGGGGTTTCTGCGGCGGCGTCGCCACGAAAGGCTGGGGTATGAGCTGTATGGTGCGGCCGTTGCGGCGGCACGCCAACCCGTCTTCTACAGCGATCTGCGCGTGCCCGACACGCTGGACGGTCGGTTCGACCTGGTGGGGCTGCACGTGTTCCTGGTCATTCGCCGGCTGACCGCGCTGCCGCCGCCGGGGCCGGACGTGGCCCAGGCGGTGTTCGACGCGATGTTCTCCGACATGGATTTCAACCTGCGCGAGATGGGCGTGAGCGACCTCGTGGTCGGCCGCCGCGTGAAGGCGATGTGGGAGGCGCTGCACGGCCGCAGCACCGCCTATGAGGCAGCCATGGCGCAGGGCGGCGAGGCGGGCGAGGCGGCGTTGACCGAGGCGCTGGCGCGCAATGTCTGGCGTGGCGCTGCGCCGGGGGCGGAGATGCCCGGCGATGCCGCGCGGCGCCTGGCCCGGCTGGTGCTGCGCCACGCCGCCACGCTGGAGGCGATGCCGGCCGAGGCGCTGCTGGGCGGCGGGCTGCGGTTCGAGGTGGCCGAGGAGGCCCTGGCATGAGCGACCCGGTGGAGATGCCCCGGCCGATCGCGGTCGGCCAGGTTGGCACGTTGGGGCTGGAGCGTGAGGTGGTCGCCACCGCCGAGGAATGCGCGGCGATCGCGGTTCGGCTGCGGATCCCGGCCGTGGCGGCGCTGGCCTGCCGGTTCCGCCTGAGCCTGCTGGGCAGCGGCGTGGTGGCGGCGGAGGGCATGCTGGCCGCGCGCGTGACGCAGGAATGCGTGGTCACCACCGATGAGTTCGAGGCCGAGGTGCAGGAGGCGTTTCGCATTCGCTTCGTGCCGGAGGCGCAGTTCGTGGAGCCCGACGAGGACGACCTGCTCGACCTCGAATCCGACGACGAGCTGCCCTATGCCGGCACCCAGATCGATCTCGGCGAGGCCGCGGTGGAACAACTGGCATTGGCGCTGGACCCGTATCCCCGCAAGCCCGGCGCCGCGCTGGGCGACGCCGACCTGCCGGCCGACCCGGAGGATGAGCCCATCTCCCCCTTCGCCGCCCTGGCGCGGCGCGCGCGGCCGGGGTAGGATGGCCCACATGTCGCGCCATCACTTGCGGGGGCTTCACACCTCTGCTAGTGGGCGCCCCTCGCGTTTTTGCCTTACTGTGATCGTATCCGCCGGAGCGGCTAGGTTCTGGTGCCGGGTTCTGCCCGCCACGCCCGCCTTGCCCGACCGAGCCGACCGGATCGTCACGCTGCCCGGAGTTGCGTGGTCCCATGGCCGTACCGAAGAAGAAGTCCTCCCCGTCTCGCATCGGCATGCGGCGCAGCCACCACGCGCTGGTTGCCTCCGCCCATGCGGAATGCTCGAACTGCGGCGAGCTGAAGCGCCCGCACCACGTGTGCAGCCATTGCGGCCATTACGACGGCCGCGAAGTGGCCACGGCCGGCAAGGCCCTGAAGGGCGCTGTCCGCGCCTGAGCCCGGCGCGGGCGTCGTCGCGCACCGGGAACACCATGCCGGGCCGATGCCCGCATGCGTGGCCTGCCGCCCAATGGCAGCCTGTCCAGCGGCAATCTGTCCAGTGGCAGGCCACCAGGACCAGACTGGATAGCGGCGCGTGAGCAGCGAATACACCTTGGCCGTGGATGCCATGGGGGGCGACTCCGCCCCCGACGTGGTTGTCCGCGGCCTGGACATCGTCGCTGAACGCCATCCCGGCGCCCGCTTCCTGCTGGTTGGCGACGAGGCCCGCGTGGCCCCGTTGCTGGCACAGCACAAGCGCGCCGCGGCCATCTGCACCCTGCGCCATGCGCCGGATGTCATTTCCGGCGACATGAAGCCCACCGCGGCCCTGCGGCTGCGGAACGCCTCCATGCGGGTGGCCATCGATGCGGTGGCGGCGCGCGAGGCGGCGGGCGTTGTCTCCGCCGGCAACACCGGTGCGCTGCTGGCGCTGGCCAAGATCGTCATCAAGACCCTGCCGGGAATCGACCGCCCCGCCATGGCCGCCCTCGGCCCTTCGGCGCGTGGCGACGTGGTGATGCTCGACCTCGGCGCCAACGTGGCGTGCGACACGCGCAACCTGGTGGAATTCGCCCTGATGGGCGACGTGTTCGCCCGCACGGTGCTCGGCCTCACCGCACCCACGATCGGCCTGCTGAATGTCGGCTCCGAGGAGCTCAAGGGCAGCGAGACGCTGCGCCTGGCGGCCGAGATGCTGCGCCAATCCCATCTCGGGCCGCAATTCCATGGCTTCGTGGAAGGCCACGACATCGCCGCCGGCACCACCGATGTGATCGTAACGGACGGGTTTACCGGCAACGTCGCGCTCAAGACCGGCGAGGGCGCGCTGAAGCTGGTCGGCTCCATGCTGCGCCAGGTGTTCTCCGCCTCCATCGCTGCCAAGATCGGCTACCTGCTGGTGCGCCCGCAGCTGGAGCGGCTGCGCGAATGGCTGGACCCGCGGCGCTACAACGGCGCCGTCATGCTCGGCCTGTCCGGCGTGGTGGTGAAATCGCATGGCGGAACCGATGCCGAGGGCTTCGCGCATGCCGTGGACGTCGCTATGGACATGGTGGTGCACCGCTTCAACGACGGGATTCGCGAGGGGCTCGGCCGCATCGCCGCGCTGACCCCCGCCCCCGGTTCCGCCACGACAGGAAACGGATCTGGACATGGACCAGCTGACCCCGACGGCGGATCACGCCTCGCCACGGCGCGCTGACATGGCTTCCGGCGGCACCCGGCCGCGCACGCAGCTGGCCGGCATCGGGTCCTATCTTCCGGAACGGGTCGTGACCAACGACGAGCTGTCCCAGCGGGTGGATACCTCCGACGCCTGGATCCGCGAGCGCACCGGCATCCGCCAGCGCCACCTCGCCGCCCCGCACGAGACTTGCGCCTTCATGGCCACCGAGGCGGCGCGCGCCGCGCTGGCCGATGCCGGCGTGGATGCGCGCGAGGTGGACGGCATCATCGTGGCCACCGCCACGCCGGACCAGGCCTTTCCGGCCGCGGCGGTGCGGGTGCAGGCGGCGCTGGGGGCAGGGGGCTTCGGCTTCGATCTTTCGGCCGCCTGCAGCGGCTTCATCTACGCGCTGTCGGTGGCGGACGGGATGATGCGCGCGGGCCAGGCACGCTGCATGCTGGTGATCGGCTCTGAGGTCTATTCGCGCATCATGAACTGGGAAGACCGCGGCACCTGCGTGCTGTTCGGCGACGGCGCCGGGGCGGTGCTGCTGCGCGCGGGGCAGGGCAGTGGGGCTGCCAGCGAGCCCGGCATCCTTTCCACCCACCTGCATGCCCAGGGCGACCTGGGCGACATCCTGTATGTGGATGGCGCGGTCGGCCAGCCGGACAAGCCTGGCCATCTCGTGATGAAGGGCAACGAGGTCTTCCGCCACGCCGTGGCCAAGCTTGCCGGTGCGGTGACGGAGGCGCTGGAGGCCAATGGGCTTGCGCCGTCCGACGTCGACTGGCTGGTGCCGCACCAGGCCAACCTGCGCATCATCGATGCCATCGGCAAGCGCCTGTCGCTGCCGGCGGAGCGCGTGGTGGTGACGGTGGATCGCCACGCCAACACCTCGGCCGCCTCGATCCCGCTGGCTCTCTCCGAGGCCTATCGCGACGGGCGCATCAAGCGCGGCGACCTCGTGCTGATGGAAGCGCTGGGCGGCGGCCTCACCTGGGGCAGCGCGCTGGTGCGGCTGTAGGCGCGCGGTTCGCTGGCGTTTCCACCCTGGGCGGTTCCCGCGGACACGGACCCGCCTGATCCAAGGGGTTGATTACAGAGTATTCTTGACGCCGGGGCGGCATGTGCATAGCGTGCCGCGATGAACACTGTCACCCGCGCCCACCTGACCGAGACCATCTACACCCAGGTGGGCCTCTCCCGCAACGAATCAGCCGACCTGCTGGAGGTTGTGCTGGCCAGGATGGCGGCGGCGCTGGAGGCAGGGGAATCCGTCAAGATCAGCGGGTTCGGAACCTTTTCGGTGCGCCAGAAAGGCCGCCGCATCGGCCGCAACCCCAAGACCGGGGTGGAGGTGCCGATCCTGCCGCGCCGGGTTCTGGTGTTCCGCCCCAGCCAGGTGCTGCGCGCCCACGTGAACCACATGGCGCCGCCGGCTGGCGGAGACGATGAATGAGCGGCCGCGCGGCCCTGGCCGCCGCCCCGGCCGTATCCGCCAACGGGGCGGACACCGATGATGGCGACGGGCGCGGCAAGCCGAAGAAGGCTCCCAATGCCTTCCGCACCATCAGCGAGGTGGCCGACGAGCTTCACATTCCGCAGCACGTGCTGCGCTTCTGGGAAACCAAGTTTCCGCAGGTGAAGCCGCTGAAGCGCGGCGGCGGCCGCCGCTACTACCGGCCGGACGACATTGCCCTGCTGCGCCGTGTCTCCGACCTGCTCTACATCCAGGGCTACACGATCAAGGGCGTGCAGCGCCTTCTGCGCGAAGGTGGCGGCAAACTCTCCGACGACATCCCGCCGCCCTCCCCGGAGGAGCGTGAGGACCAGGAGGCCCAGGCCGCCGCCATGCCCGAGATCGACGCGCCGGAGCTGCCGATGCCGGGCCTTACCCCGGCGGTGCCCGCCGCCGCAGCAGCCGTGCAGGGTTCCGCCAAGCGCCCCGCTGCCCGGCCGGCCGGCAAGGACGATGCGACGGCGCCCGATGCCTCTGCCGCGGAAGCCGCGCGGCTGCGCCTGGTGCTGTCGCAGACGCTGCGCGAACTCGAAGCGTTGCGCGCCCTGCTGCCCTGAGCATCGCGCAGTTCGGACCGCATTGCGCAGCTTGGCGGTCGCTGCTACACGGTGCCTCCCCAACGGTCGGAGCGTAGCGCAGCCTGGTAGCGCATCAGTCTGGGGGACTGGGGGTCGTGGGTTCGAATCCCGCCGCTCCGACCAATTCCGCCGCTTCACGGCACTCCCCACACTTGCCACACTGCCACTGATCGACAGGAGGCAGCGATGGTGTCACGCAGCGAATTGAAGGGCCGCATCCAGACGGTGCGCGGGCTGATCGAGCCCGGCGAACTGGGCCCGACCCTGATGCATGAGCATCTGCTCTGCGACATCACGCCGCCCAAGCTGGCCGCGCTGAACCAGCCCTGGCCCGAGATCACGCTCGAGAACTACCACGAGATCGTCTATGGCCGCGTGCCGCACGCCGGCAAATACAAGCTGGTGATCCCGGAGCTGATCACCGACGAGGTGGCGAAGATGCGCGCCGCCGGCGGCAAGTCGATCGTGGAGCTGACCTGCGAGGGGTTGAAACCGAATCCCGCCGGGCTGCGCGCGATTGCCGAGGCGACCGACACGCATATCGTGATGGGCTGCGGGTTCTACGTGGACGAATACCAGGCGCCTTCCACCTATGGCCGCGGGGTCGATTCCTATGCCGCCGAGATGATCGCCCAGCTGACCGAGGGCGCCTGGGGCACGGATGTGCGCAGCGGCATCATCGGCGAGGTCGGCTGCCAGTCGCCCTGGACCGACCACGAGAAGCAGGTGATGGAGGCGGCGATCATCGCCCAGCAGCACACCGGGGCGGCGATCAACGTCCATCCCGGGCGGCATGACGACCAGCCGCAGGAAGTGGCGGATTTCCTCCGCGCGCGCGGTGTGGATCTCGGCCGGGTGGTGATCAGCCATATCGACCGCACGATCTTCGACTCCGAGCGGCTGCTGCGGCTGGCCGATACCGGGGTGATCGTGGAGTTCGACCTGTTCGGGCAGGAGACGACCTATTACGGCGCGTCGGACATCGACATGCCGAATGACGGGATGCGGCTGCAGATGATCCGGCTGCTGATCCAGCACGGCCACCTGGAGCGGATCGCGATCAGCCACGACATCTGCTACTGCACCCGCCTCACCAAGCTCGGCGGGCATGGCTACACGCATATCTACAGGAACATCCTGCCCCTGATGCGTGAACGCGGCTTCAGCGCGGCGGAGATCGACCAGATCATGGTGCACACGCCGGCGCGGGTGCTGACGTTCGTCTGAGAAAGGGCTGGCGTCTGATGCCGGCGGGCCCCTTGCGCGGCGGGCGGGCGGGGGCGAAAACGGGTGGCATCGAAACGGGGAGAAGAACGATGGGCGTGAAGATCTATGGCGTATTGCGGTCGCGCGCGACGCGGCCGGTCTGGGCCGCGAAGGAACTGGGCATTGCCTATGAGCAGATCCCGGTGATCCAGGTCTATCGCCTGCCGGACCCCAACGCCCCCGGCGCGCCGCTGCACACCGCCAGCCCGGCCTTCCTGGCGGTGAATCCGGCCGGCCAGGTGCCGACCATGGATGATGACGGCTTCGTGCTGCACGAGAGCCTCGCCATTGCCCTGTATCTCGCCCGCAAGGCCGGCGGGCCGCTGGCGCCGAAGGATGAGCGCGAGAACGCGGCCATGGTGCAGTGGGCGCTGTGGGCCGCCACCTCGGCCGAGCCGAAGACGCTGGCGATCATGCAGAACCCGGCCGGGTCCGACGCGCGGCAGGCCTCGATCGACGGGCTGGCGCGCCCCTTCGCGGCGCTGGACAAGGCGCTGGCGGCCGGCGGCGGCTGGCTGGTGGGCGGGCGCTTCACGGTGGCCGACATCAACGTGGCCGAGGTGATCCGCTACGCGCAGCCGGCCACGGCGCTGATCGATGCCTATCCCAACATCAAGGCCTGGATCGGCGCCTGCCAGGCCCGCGCGGCGTTCAAGGAGATGATGGCCGAGCGGGACAAGGAGCCGGCATAAGGCTGGCTGACAGCGATGGCCGTTCGGGTGGAAGCGCCCGGACGGCGAGCGTTGCTCCGCGGGCATGAGTCATCGCCGCGGTACGCGGGGTTTCAGCGACGGATTCAGGGTGAATGCGGGCGCGGAGCGGCCAGGGCGGCGCGCGGGCGGCCGGCGCCAGACAGAGTTCGGGCGCGCGATGGCCCGACAGGGACATGCCGTGGTTGGGCTTGCGGCGGAGGAGCCAGCCCAGCTCCGCCCGCAGGCGGAGAAGGCGGCGCAGGACATAGGGGTCCTGGGCGGAGTCCACGTCTTCGCTGAAGTCGGTGTTCGCGGAGAAGAGCCAGTCCTGGCGCAGGGTGCGCAGCGTGCGGCCGGGGGTGGTCGCCTTCGGGAAGGCGGCCAGCAGGGCGAGCAACAGGAGCTTCAAGGCCGCCGGAATCCGGGCGTGCAGGATCGCCCGCATCCAAGGATGCGGTGCGTCTGCTTCGACCGGAGCGGCGGGTTGATGTGGCATTGGGTGGAAAAATAACTAACACAACACCGGTGGGCAAGGGAAAAACACCCGTACGTACTCAGGTTGTGTTATTTATAATTTCCGTTCGTGACGGGGGCCGGGGGGCTCGCCCCCCTGGCGGGGCGTGGGGCGCACGCCCTGCGCGTTCCTGGTCCGGGTGGGGTTGCTGACACAGGCGCCCCCCTCCGTACTCCCCCCGTGAAGAACGGGGGGAGGGAAGTGGGTTTGTTTGGAGGTCCAGGGGCTCGGCCCCTGGCGGGTCTGGGCGGAGCCCAGCCTTCCTTGCTCGCGAGGCCTGTTACCCCAGCGCCAGCACCCGTTTCGGCGACAGCAGGAAGGGCGGGAGGTAGGCCGGGATGTTGCTGAAGGGCAGCACTTCCGGCTTCAGGCGGATGCCCAGCACGTCGGCCATGAAGGCGCGGCGGCGTTCGATGCGGCGCCAGGCTTCCGGGTAGCGGGTGGCGAAGGCCTCGCGCAGGGGGGCGTCGGCCAGGGCGATGCCGTCTTCGATGTTGGTGGTGAACCAGGGTGAGTGGGTGGCGGGGATCACGTCCACCTGGATGGCCATGCCGGAGGCGAGAGGGATGGTGCTGCCGGCGAAGACCGGGGAGTGCAGCCATTCGTCGAGATGCAGCAGGTGGCCGGGGTTGAGGCCGACGCCGAAGAACGGGTCGCCCAAATGCTTGGCGATGATGGCGTGCAGGGTGCCGCCGGTGACGCCGATGCCGACTTCGCCGTACCATTCGGCGACGGCGCGGAAATAGGGCACCACGAGCTTGTCGGCGTAGTCCTGGATGCCCGCTGGCAGTTCGCTGGGGTCGTGCACCAGGAAGCCGGCCCGGGCCGAGAGCCCGCCCTGGAGGCCGCAGGCCATGGTGAACGGGTCGCCATGGCCCAGCACGCGGGCCGAGGGGCTGGGCAGGCCGCGCGAGGCGCGCTCGCCGGCCGACAGCATCAGGTGGGCGGAGAAGGGGATGCCGGGGACGGCCATCAGCCGGGCGGCCTGGAACTCCGTCATGCCCGGACGCAGGCCGAACAGCACGTTGCGCAGGCCTTGGCTGGCATAGGTGGCGGCGAATTCGAAGGCGGCCAGCTGGTCCACGTCGTTGATCACGCGCAGGCCGTCGGTGGGGTTGATGAACAGGTCGGTGGCGTTCACCACCCGGCCGGACTCGCCCGCCACCTCCCGCACCGCGCGGGCGATGAACTCGGGCAGGTCGAGCCAGGTCTCGTCCGCGCCGGGGTCGCCGGGGCCGAAGGATTTCCAGCCGACGGCGCCGACGGTCATACCGCCCTTCAGCCCGGCTTCGGCCAGCAGCCGGACCAGCGGCTTCTGCCGGTCGCGCGGCTGGCCGGGCAGGGAGAAGCTTTGGCACAGCACCCGCTCGAAGCTGCCCAGGGCCAGCTCGGCGTAGCTCCAGCCCTCGTTGCCGACGAACAGGCTCGCCGGCTGGCGCGGCCAGGCGGCGGTGGGGGCCACCAGCAACGCCTCCTCGAAGCGGGGGTCGTACCCCGTGAGGTGGGCGATGCCGGCGCTGTGCTCGCGGTCGCCATACACCACCAGCGCATCCATGCCGGCGGCCTTGGCCCGCGCCAGCGCCGCCTGCATGCGTGCGGCGTAGGTGGTGGCGGGCACCTCCGGCTGCACGGTGGGCTCGCCGAAGATCGGCAGCTCGGTTTCGATCAGGCGCACGCTGGCCATGGGCTGGTCCTCGGCTAGTTCGACAGGGTCAGGTTTTCCGGGCGCCACAGCCCGTCCGGCCGGCCCTTGAAGCCCTGCACCTTCTGCGACAGGCCCCACAGCATCGACCAGTGGTAGAGGATCACGTGCGGCTGGTCCTGCAGGAAGATCTCGGTGGCCTGGCGGTAGAAGGGCAGCCGCTCCGCCGTGGTGGTGGCGGTGGCGCCCTGGGTGAAGAGCTCGTCGATCTTGGGGTTGAGATACTGGCCCCAGTTGGTGAAGCCCTTGCTGGTGAGCCAGATCGGCGCGTTGCCGTCGGGGTCGGCGCGGCCGGACCACAGCAGCATGGAGGCCTCGAAATCGCCGGCGCGGGTGGCGGCCACCAGGGCCGCGGAATCCTGCACCACGATCTTCATGTCGAACCCGGCCTCGGCCACCATCGACTGCACGATCTGCGCCACCTGGGCATCGAGCGGGTCGGTGCCGGTGCGCAGGGTGAAGCTGACGCGGGTGACGCCGGCTTCGGCCAGCAGCTTCCTGGCCGCCGCCACGTCGCGCTTCGGCACCGGGAAGCCCGGGTGGTAGTAGGCGCTGCCCGGTGCCTCGAACTGGTGGCTGGGCACATATTGCCCGTCGAACGCCACCTGGTTGAGTGCCTCGCGGTCGATCGCGAGCGAGAAGGCGCGGCGCACGCGGGCATCGCGGCCCAGCGGGGTGTCGGCGGCCTTGCCGTTGCCGACGTTGAACTCGATCGGCACGAAGCCCAGGGAGGGGCTTTTCGCCAGGCGCAGCTTCGGGTTGGCGGCGATCAGGCCGGCATCGGTCGGCGAGATCTTCTGCGCGATCTCAAGCCCGCCGCCCATCAGGTCCACCTTGCGGATGTTGCTGTCGGTGACGGTGCGGAAGATCACGCCGGGCAGCTTGATGGCCTGGGCGTTCCAGTAGCCGGGGAAGCGCTCCAGCGTGATGTTGTCCTGCGCCAGGCGGGACTTGAAGCTGAACGGGCCGGCGCAGACCGGCTTGGCCTCGATCTCGCCGCGGGCCAGGTCGATGATCTTGGGCGAGTACGGGGTGCCGATGCGGTTGGCGAGCAGCATGACGAGTGGGGCGTAGGGACGGCTGAGGGTGATGCGCAGGGTGAGCGGGTCGATCACCTCGGCACCGTTGATGGCGGCCATCTCGCCGCGGCGGTTGGAATAGGCGACGGTCTTGTAGCGCATGATGTTGGCCACCATGCCGGCGGCATCGAAGGGCGTGCCGTCCTGGAAGTTCACGCCGGGGCGCAGCTTCACGGTCAGCGAGAGCTTGTCGGCACTCCATTCCCAGCTGGTGGCGAGCTGCGGCACGAATTGCAGGTCGGGCGTGAGGTCGATCAGGCTGTCGCACATCACGGTGGTGACGACGCGGTTGGTGTAGCTGCCGTCGGTGGCGGGATCGAGCGGGGCGGGGTCGAATTCCAGCGCCACGCGCAGCGGTTGCGCCGCGAGCGGGGGTGCCGCGGCAAGCGGGGCGGCGGCAAGGCAGGCGGTTGCCAGCCAGCGGGCGAGGCGCATCGCGGTACTCCTGTTGGGCACGTGGCCCCGATTGTTCTTCTTGCGGTGCAGCATGCCGCGCGGGTGGCGCGGCTGGCAACTCACCCTCGGACGATTCTCGCCGAAAGCCCGATCACGGCCGCCAGCAGGGCGAGCCCCGCGAAGGCCAGCGGCAGGGTGGTGGCCTGGGCGATCCATCCCACCGCCACCGGCCCGGCCAGCAGCCCGGCATAGCCCGGGGT
>JBIKOJ010000190.1:0-10359 GCA_044358135.1 Acetobacteraceae bacterium
GTTGGCCGAGTTGTCCGGCGGGGCAGAACTGCTGCACGTGGCCCTCGCGCTGCAAGGCGCATCGCCTGATGCAGCAAGGGCGGCCGATGCGCCCCGCCCTACCGCGCAGCGCGAGCAATCGACCAGGTGAGCAGGCTGGCCGCCACCAGCCCCAGAATGCACGCCCCCGCCTGCACCCGCAGCCCGATTCCGGCATCCAGCAACAGGCCGAACCACGCCGGCGCCAGGGCTGCGGCGACCAGCAGTCCTCCGGCGATCGCGGAGCGCACCGCGGCCATGCGCTCGGTGCCATAAAGCTGCGCCGCCAGCGCGGTGCCGAGCGTGGCCACCACGCCGTTGGTCAACCCCGCCATCACCATGAACACCAGCGCGGAGGCATGGCTGCCCTGGCCCAGCACCAGCGCGCCCATGGCAACCGCCAGCGGCAGCAGATAGGCCGGCAGCAGCCGCGCCGCCCCCAGCCGGTCGATCACCGGGCCCGCGAACAGCATGCCGGCGGCACGCATCAGCGCAAACACGATGAAGGTGCCGGCATAGACCGCCATGGCCCAGCCCATCTCCTCGGCCAGTCGCACCTGGTTGAACAGGAAGCCGGTCATGATGAAGGGGGGCGCCTGCAGCGCCGGCTGCATCAGCAGGAAGGTCCGGTCGCGCCACAGCGGCACCGGCGGCGCGGCGGCAGCCGGCGGCTTCAGCGGCACGGCACCCGGCACGTCCAGCACCAGCAGCGCCACGACCAGCCCGGCCAGCACCAGCGCCGCGGCCACCCACCACAGCCCGCGCCAACCGAGGCCGGGAATCAGCGCCACGGCGGCGGGCGGCAGGACCGCCTCTCCCAGCACCAGCCCGAGTGCGACCAGCCCCAGCGCCTTTCCGGCATCGCGCGGAAAGCGCCGCGCGGTGATCGTCATTGCCGTGTGCGTGGTCAGCCCCTGCCCGCACAGCCGCAGCAGCACATACAGCGCCGCAACCATCCAGGCCTGCGCCGCCAGCGCCATCCCGGCGCAGCCCGCTGCCAGCCCCAGGCATACCGCAGTGGCGTAGCGCGGCCAGGTGGTGCGGTCGATCAGCCGCCCGGCCCAGCCCAGCAGCAGCCCGGCCGCCAGCGTGGCGCCGGCATAGACCAGCCCCAGCCCGCCCTCGGTGAAGCCGAACTCGGCGCGGATCCCCGGCGCCGACAGCGCCACGAAGAAGGTCTGCCCGAAGCTGGACAGCAACGTCAGCAACGCGCCGAACGCCACGGCGCGCCCGTTCTCCCGCAGGAAGCCCAGGTATCCCGCTGCCGGCGCCGCCACCTAACCGGCTTAGGCGCGGCCCCGCGTTACCAGCCGCCCGGCGCGCGCCTCGGTGGCACCCTGGCCGAACACATAGGCGCTCTGCCCGTTCACCCAGGTCTCCGCGATGCCGATGGAAGGCCGCGTCGGGTGATCGAAATCCGCCGCGTCCTTCACCGTCGCGGGGTCGAACAGCACCAGATCGGCATAGGCGCCCGGCCGGATCACGCCACGGTCGACGATGCCGAACACCTCGGCCACGCGCCCTGTCATCTTGTGCACGGCGGTCTCCATGCTGAACAGGTTCAGCTCCCGGCTGTAGTAGCCCAGCACGCGCGGGAAGCAGCCCCACAGGCGCGGATGCGGGAAGGTGTCGTGCGGCAAGCCGTCGGAGCCGATCATGGAGAGCGGGTGCTGCATGATCCGCCGCACATCGGCCTCCTCCATCTGGAACATGATGGCCCCGGCCGGCAGCAGTTTCTCGGCGGCTTCCTTCAGACCCATGTTCCACTGCTTGGCCACGTCGGCGAGGAACTTCCCCTCCATCTCCGGATGCGGGTTCGACCAGGCAATCTTGATCGCCACGTCCGGCCGCACGCGATCGGGCATCAGCACGGTGGAGCCGGCGTAGTAGGGGTAGACGTCGAAATCCACCTTGTGCCGCTCGCGCAGGCGCTCGATCAGCGCCAGGGTTTCGACGGACCGCCCGAAATTCTCCGGCATCGAGCATTTGTGGTGGGAGATCACGACCGGCACGCCTGATCCCTCGCCGATCCGCACCGTCTCGTTGATGCTGTCCAGCACGAAGTTCGCCTCGTCGCGCATATGCGAAACGTAGATCCCACCGGCCTCGCGCAACGCCTGGGCCACCGCGATCACCTCGTCGGTCGGGGCCTCCATGTTGGGTGGGTAGTAGAGCCCGGTGGAGAAGCCGGAGGCGCCTTCGCGCAGGCTGGCGGCGAGGCGGGCGCGCATGTGCTCCGCCTCCTTGTCCGTCGCCGCGCGCTTCACATCGCCGCCCATCGCCTCCACGCGCAGCGGCATGTGGCCGATCATGGCATAGGTGTTCACCGGCGCGGGCTCGTCGGACAGGCGCTTGGCGTAGTCGCCGAAGCTGTCGAAGGTCCACCAGCTTTCGTCGCCCAGCAGATCCAGCGGCGGGATCGGCCGCTGCTTCATCCGCACCGGCGACAGGCTGATGCCGCAATTGCCCACCACCACGGTGGAAACACCCTGGCTCATCTTGCACAGCATGCAGGCCGGCCCGCACAGCACGGCCCGGTCGTCATGCGTGTGCGCATCGATGAAGCCCGGCGCCACGGCGCGGCCGGTGGCGATCACCTCGCGATCGGCGGAATAGGCGCCGAGGTCGCCCACTGCCACGATGCGGTCGCCGGTGACACCCACATCCCCCTTGGTGCGGGCGGCACCGGTGCCGTCGAAGATGGTGGCGTCGCGCAGGATCAGGTCGCAGCGGAAGGACATGGCGGGGCCTCTGGGGGTCGTGTTGCCGCGATCGAACACCCCGGCGCGGCGCCTGTCCAGGTGGGAGGCTGGCGGCACTGCCTGGCACTTTGTAGCATGCGGGAATACGCCCCGCGGGGGCGCCGCAAGCAGGAGTGCCAGCATGTCCGACCAGCCCGTCGTTGCCGCCAAGGCCCCGATCAAGATCGCCGTGGAGGCAGGGAAGGATTACTGGTGGTGCTCCTGCGGCAAGTCCGCCAAGCAGCCGTTCTGCGACGGCTCCCACAAGGGCGGCAGCTTCTCGCCGATGAAATACACCGCCGAGAAGACCGGCGACGCCTGGTTCTGCGCCTGCAAGGGCACCGGCAAGTCCCCGCTGTGCGACGGCGCGCACAACAAGCTCTGATCGTGGCAACCGGGGCGCCGCGTGGCGCCCCGCAGGAGGAGACGCCGATGGCGCTGCTCGATGAATCCGCCGCTGGCGTCTACATCATTTCCGTCACCCCGTTCACCGAGGCGGGCGAGATCGATTTCGCCAGCACCGACCGCATGGTGGAATTCTACCTCGCCCGCGGCGCCACCGGGCTGACCATCCTGGGCATGATGGGCGAGGCGCCGAAGCTCTCGGTCGCCGAATCCGTCGCCTTCGCCCGGCATGTGGTGCAGCGCGTGGCCGGCCGCGTGCCCGTTGTGGTGGGCGTCTCCAGCCCCGGCTTCGCCGCCATGCGCGAACTGGCCAGCGCGGTGATGGAGGCCGGCGCCTCCGGCGTCATGGTCGCCCCTTCCGGCGCGCTGCGCACCGATGACGCCGTGTTCCGCTACTTCGCCCAGGTGGCGGAAATGCTGGGCGGCATCCCCTGGGTGCTGCAGGATTTCCCGCAATCCACCAACGTCTTCATCTCGCCGGCGGTGATCCGCCGCGTGGTCGATGCCGACCCCTCCTGCGTGATGCTGAAGCACGAGGACTGGCCCGGCCTGCCCAAGATCTCCGCCCTGCGCGACCAGAAGGAGATGCGCCGCATCTCCATCCTGGTCGGCAATGGCGGCGTGTTCCTGCCGGAGGAGATGCGCCGCGGTGCCGATGGCGCGATGACCGGCTTCGCCTTCCCGGAAATGATGGCCGGCGTGGTGGCCGCCTGCAACGCCGGTGATGACCAGCGCGCCAGCGACATCTTCGACGCCTATTTGCCGCTGGCCCGCTACGAGCAGCAGCCCGGCCCTGGCCTCGCGGTGCGCAAATACATCCTGCACAGGCGTGGCGCCATCGCCTCGCCGGCCCAGCGCCGCCCCGTGGGCGCCATCGGCCCGCGCGAGATCGCGGAGGTGGAGTTCCTGCTGGCCCGGCAGGCGAAGCGCCTGGCGGAGATCGGCGCAGCGCCTATCGGCTGAGCCTTACACGATCCGATCCGGCCGCCGGGCGCCGTGATAAAAGCGGATCACCACCACTCGGTCTGTCGCGACGCGATAAACGATGAGGTAACGCTCAACCGCGTGCGTCCGTATTCCAAGTCCAAGTTCGGGGCGCGACCGCCCAATGCCGGGGCGTTCGGCCAGAAGGCGTGATGCAGACTCCAGCCGCGCAATCATCTCCGCTGCCGAAGCGGGGCGGTGCCGGACGATGTAGTCGAATATGTCATTCAGGTCCGAAGCTGCGCTGGGCGCGATGACCAAACGCCTCATTCGGCGGCGCGCGTCTTCGCAATCCGGGCACGCAATTCGCTGAACACTACGTCGGCTTCGATCGGCTCCCCGCTCGCCAACCCTTCCGCCACCATTCGGCGCAACGTCTCGGTATCGGGCTCGGCAATATGCTGCTGGGCATCCCACAACACCACGGCACTCGCCAGAGCCTCATCCACGGAGGCATAGGCACCCTCGGCCACGGCCGCACGCAACCGCTCCACCACATCACGGGGCAGGGAGAAAGTAATCTGCTCGGTCTCGCTCATGTGCCCGATCCTACCACATCCCCCCACCCGGAATCACCCGTGATCAACCCCCGTCGTGCCACCACTTCCCGCCCAGCACGATGCCGCGGCACTGCAGGTGCTCGGTCGTCTTCATCGTCTCCCCCACCGCATCGCGCAGCGTGAACTCGCCGGCTTCGAGCTCCAGCACCGTCGCATCCCCCAGCGTGCCGGGCTTCAGCGTGCCGCGATCCTCCAGCCGGATGGCCTTCGCCGGGTTGATCGTGCTCGCCCGCACCACCTCGCCCAGGCTCACGCCCATCGCCAGGAACTTCGTCATCGTCACCAGCATGTTGTAGGCCGGCCCGCCGATCGAGGTCAGGTGCACGTCGCTGCTGATCACGTCCGGCAGGAAGTTGTGCTTCACCATCTCCATCGCACTGGCGAAGCCGAAGCTGCCCGCGCCATGGCCGATATCGAAGATCACGCCGCGCGCCCGCGCATCCAGCACATCCGGCTCCACGCCCCCACCCGGTGCCGCCGGCGAGTTCGGCCACGGCCGGAAGCAGTGGGTGAGAATATCCCCCTTGCCCAGCAGCGCCATCACCTCCGCCCGCGGCGGCGGCGGCCCATCGAGGTGCCCCATCAGCGGCAGGCCCAGCTCGCGCGCCACCTCCAGCGCCATCTTCATCGGCTCGATCCCCAGCGCGCCGGAGGTCACCGCCCCGATCCGCACCTTGATGCCGCAGATCAGGTCGGCATGCTCCTTCGCCACCTTCAGGCACAGCCGGCTGTTCAGCAGCCTTATGTCCGACGTTTCGCCCACATACACGTCCCAGTGCAGCGCGAAGATCCCGGCAAAGCTCAGGTTCAGGAACGGGATGATCCGCACATCCGCCCGCTCGATCACATGCTTGCGGAAGCCATGGATGTTCCCCGGCCCCGCGCTGCCGGCATCGATCAGCGTGGTGCAGCCGCTCCACTTCGCATACTGGTCCGGATCGACGCCGAGCGACGTGCCGCCCCAATACACATGGGTGTGCAGGTCGATCAGCCCGGGCGTCACGATCTTGCCCGCGACGTTGCGGGTCTCCTTTGCCGCTCCCAGGTTGGTGCCCACCGCGGCCACCTTCCCGTCGGCGAACGCCACGTCCAGCACCGCATCCATGTTCTGCGCCGGGTCGATCACCCGCCCGCCCGCCAGCACCAGATCGAACATCCACCCCTCCAACACGTCTTCTGCCATCGTCGCGGCGGCGGAAATTTCGCGCAACCCCTCGCCAAGCGGGAAATCTGGTGCAGAATACCGCCACGCTTCCCCCCGAACGCGTTTCGCGCACCACGCAGGAGCCCCCATGAGCACCACGGTATCCGACGATTCCCGGACGAATTCGCGGATCGTCACCGCCTATCGCCAGCGCACGCCCGGCTCGGCCGAGATGTCGCGCCAGGCGCAGGAGCTGTTCCCCAGCGGCATCACGCACGACGCGCGCAACGTGGACCCCTACGGCATCTACGTCGCCCGCGCCGCCGGCCCGCACAAGTGGGACGTGGATGGCAACAAGTATATCGATTATTTCGGCGGCCACGGCGCGCTGATCCTCGGCCACAACCACCCCAAGGTGGTCGCCGCCATCACCGAGGCGATGCAGGAAGGCAGCCAGTTCGGCGCCAGCCACCCGCGTGAGATCGGCTGGGCCAATGCGGTGAAGCGCCTGGTGCCCTCCGCCGAGCGCCTGCGCTTCACCTCCTCGGGCACCGAGGCCACGCTGATGGCCGTGCGCCTCGCCCGCGCCTTCACCGGCAAGGAAACCCTTCTCCGCTTCAAGGGCCACTTCCACGGCTGGCACGACCAGATGACCAGCGGGTACTCCAACCACTACGACGGCACCCCCACCCCGGGCGTGCTCCCCTCCGTCGCGCAGAAATCCGTGCTGGTGAACCCCGGCGATATCGCCGCCGTGGAAGCAGCCCTCAAGAACAACCCCGATATCTGCGCCGCCATCCTGGAGCCCACTGGCAGCAGCTTCGGCCAGGTGCCGCTGAAGGCCGAGTTCGTGCAGGAGCTGCGCCGCCTCACCACCAAATACGGCGCGCTGCTGATCATGGATGAGGTCGTCACCGGCTTCCGCGCCTCCCCCGGCGGCGCCCAGGTCGCCTGGGGCATCACGCCCGACCTGTCCTCCTGGGCCAAGATCCTCGCCGGCGGCATGCCCGGCGGCTGCGTCACCGGCCGCAAGGACATCCTGGACCTGCTGGATTTCGCCGCCTCCGCCAAGGCCGGCCGCGAGAAGATCGGCCACCCCGGCACCTTCAACGCCAACCCGGTCTCCGCCGCCGCCGGCATCGCCTGCCTCACCATCCTGGCCGAGACCGACGCGGTGCAGAAGGCGTCCGACACCGCCGCCAGCCTGCGCCAGGGCCTGAACGACGTGATCGCCGAATTCGGCCTCAAGTGGTCCGTCTACGGCACCTACTCGGGCTTCCACCTCTTCGTGAACCCCAAGAACCGGGACATCACGCCGCACGGCTTCGACTCCTACGCGGTGGAGATGGAAGAGCTGAAGTCCCAGCCGCAGAAGCTCAACAACCGCATGCGCATCGCCCTGCTGGTGAACGGCGTGGACACCAACCCGCGCATCGGCGGCCTGCTCTCGGCCAGCCACACCGCGCAGGACGTGGCCGAAACCGTCGCCGCCTGGCGCGAGGCGCTGAAGATGCTGAAGGCCGAAGGCGAACTGCCGAACTGATCGGCAATCCCACGGGGCCGGGCGGCAACGCCCGGCCCCTTTCGATTCAAGACCACGAGAGGGGGAAACGACCATGAACGAGGAAGATCTCTGCTTCCTGCCGGCCACCGAGCTGGCGCCAATGATCCGCCAGAAGAAGATCTCGCCGGTGGAGGTGATGAGCACGCTCATCAAGCGCATCGAGCACTTCGAGCCCAAGATCAACGCCATGGCCGCGTTCAACCCCGAACTCGCCATGGATCGCGCCCGCAAGGCGGAAGACGGCCTCATGAAGGGCGCAGCCCTCGGCCCCCTGCACGGCCTGCCCGTCACCATCAAGGACCTGGCCTGGACCACGGATTTCCCCACGGAATCCGGCAGCCACATCAACAAGGGCTTCCAGGCCAAGATCGACAACCCGTTCGTGACGCGCCTGCGCGATGCCGGCGCCATCGTCATCGGCAAGACCACCACCAGCGAATTCGGCTGGACCGGCGTCTCCCGCTCGCCGCTCACCGGCATCACCAGCAACCCGTGGAAGCAGGGCTACAACGCCGGCGCCTCCTCCGCGGGCGCCGGTGCCGCGTCCGCGGCCGGATACTCCGCCCTCCACCAGGGCAGCGACGGCGCCGGCTCCATCCGCATGCCCAGCCATTTCTGCGGCCTCTTCGGCCACAAGCCCAGCTACGGCCGCGTGCCCAACCACCCCGTCGGCGCCGGCGACTACACCAGCCATATCGGCCCCATGACCCGCACCGTGGGCGACGGCGCACTGATGATGCAGGTGATGTCCGGCCCGCACCCGCTCGACCACACCAGCCTCGAAGCCTGGCCCGCCGACTACACCGGCCGCCTGAACGACGGCGTGAAGGGCCGCCGCGTCGCCTTCTCCATGGACCTCGGCCACGCCCGCGTGGACCCCGAAGTGGCCGACATCGTCCGCCGCGCCGCCGAAAACTTCGCCGCCAACGCCGGCTTCACCATGACCGACGTGAACCCCGCCTGGGGTCCCGTCGGAAAAGACCTCGCCCGCACCATGTGGGCCGCCCACATGACCCGCACCGCCGCCCAACTGCCCAAGTTCGAACACCAGATGGACCCCGGCCTGGTCGCCTGCATTCGCGACGGCACCAAGGTCACCATGGCCGAATACCAGGATGCCCGCATGCGCAAGCTGGCCTACTGCGCCGATATCCAGGTCTGGTTCGAAGACTGGGACTTCCTCATCACCCCCACCGTCTCCGTCGCCGCCTTCCCGGCGGAAAAACTCATCCCCGACCACTGGCCCCAGCACGCCTGGGACTGGCTGCAATGGGCCGAATTCTCCTACCCCTTCAACATGTCCTGGAACCCCGCCGCCACCGTCCCCGCCGGCTTCACCAAGGACGGCCTGCCCGTGGGCCTGCAAATCGTGGGGCGGCGCTTCGATGATCTCGGCGTGATGCAGGCGTCCCGCGCCTTCGAGAAGATCCAGCCCTGGGCGGACAAGCGGCCCAAGATGGACTGGTAAAGCAAGCAAAGGCCTTCTTTTTCTGAAGAAAAAGAAGCAAAAAGACTTCATTCGTTTGATGCGGCGCCGTGGGGGAAACCCTTCGGCGCCGTGAAGCGTCAAGGGAGCCACGCATGCAACTCATCGCCACCCCCATTGGCCGCCTGCGCACGCCCTGGAAAACCACCTCCGAATGCCCCCGCAACGGCCGCCGCGGCGACCAGCCGCTCTGCTCCGTGGAAGTCGACCCCGAATACATCCCAGGGCTCAAGGACCTCGAAGGCTACACCCACCTCATCCTGCTCTACTGGCTCAACCAGTCCGGCCCCCCCGAAATGGTCTTCACACCCCCCAACGACACCGAACCCCGCGGCATGTTCGCCACCAGAACCCCCCGCCGCCCCAACCCCATCGGCCTCTCCGTCGTGAAGCTCGAAGCCATTCCATCCCCCGGCCTCCTCAGCGTCCGCTACCTCGATTGCATCGACGGCACCCCCCTGCTGGACATCAAGCCCTACCTCCCCAGCACCGACTGCGAACCCGACGCCAGCATGGGCTTCCAGAAGCGCCTCAGCCGCACTTGACCTTTCCCCATCCGCCGGGCCACCCTCTCCCCATGCTGGATATCCACATCGTCGCCAGACCCGCCCGCATCCTCGCAGAGGGGCAGGAGAACCGCGTCCGGTGACAATCTGAAGTCGCAACGCTTTCCCCAGGCCCCGCCACTTCCCGGACGGGGCCTTTTTCATGCGCGCAAGGCCACCGCCCGCCACCCCCAGGCGCATGAGAGAGACCCCGACATGCCCCAGAACATCTACGACGACGACAGCTTCTTCGCCGGCTACGCCACCCTCGCCCGCTCCCAAAAAGGCCTGGACGCCGCCGGCGAGTGGCCCGCCCTCCGCGCCCTTCTCCCGCCCATGCAGAACCTCCGCGTCGTCGATCTCGGCTGCGGCTACGGCTGGTTCTGTCGCTGGGCCCGCGAACAGGGCGCCGCCTCCCTCCTAGGCCTCGACCTCTCCGAAAAGATGCTCGCCCGTGCCGCCGAAACCACCCCCGACCCCGCCATCACCTACCAACGCGCCGACCTCTCCGCCCTCACCCTCCCCCCCGCCAGCTTCGACCTCGCTTATTCCTCCCTCGCCCTCCACTACCTCCCAACCCTCGCCCCCCTCTTCACGGCCGTCCACGCCGCCCTCGCCCCCGCCGGCCGCTTCGTCTTCTCCATCGAGCACCCGCTCTACATGGCCCCCACCAACCCCGCCTTCCTCACCCTGGAAGACGGTCGTCGCATCTGGCCGCTCGACAACTACCTCGCCGAAGGCCGCCGCGAGACCTCCTGGTTCGCCCCCGGCGTGGTGAAATACCACCGCACCATCGCCACCACCCTCACCCAGGCCCTCGCCGCAGGCTTCCGCCTCACCGCCATCCAGGAATGGGGCCCCACCGACGAACAGATCGCCCAACACCCCAGCTGGTCCGACGAACGCATCCGC
>JBIKOJ010000191.1:0-10298 GCA_044358135.1 Acetobacteraceae bacterium
AAAAAGACTTCATTCGCTTGCACGCGTGCCGGTCGTCTGGCGCGCGCGCAAGCGAATAAAAGTTTTTTGGTTCTTTTTTTCAAAAAAGAACCTCTTTCCTGAACCCTGCATTCGCCTTCGGAAACTCCATCCGCGCACTGCTGCCAATGCCGGTCAGGCAAAGCTGGTTCACCTTCAGATCCCCCGCGATCGACAGCAGCGCGAACGCCTCGCTGGCACTGACGCCGAGCTTGCCCTGCATCAGTTCCATCATCGACCGCGTGGCGATCTGCGCCGCTTCCTCGAAGCGCGGCGCCGCGGCAGTGGTGATCCACAGCCGGTCGGTTTCCATCCACGGCCACTCCGTCGCGGCACCCTTGTCCACGCTCATCCGCAGGTGCACCCGCCCGCCGATCTCCACCCCGCTGCCGCTGATCTCGCCGTCGCCCATCGTGGCGTGCAGGTCGCCCACGTAGAACTGCGCCCCGGGCACCCGCACCGGCAGGTGGATGCGGGTGCCGACCGCAAGCCGGTTGTTGTCCATGTTGCCGCCATGCCGGCCGATATAGGCGGTGGCGATCGCCTCCTCCGGCGCGCAGGCCATCACCCCGATCATCGGCCGGATCGGCAGCCGCAGGGATCCGAACTCGGCCTGGTTGTCCCGGATGTGCACGATGGTCGTCTCGGTGCGGTTCACCAGCCCGGTGATCAGCCCGGCATCCGGCTTCACCATCACGAAGCCCTGGGCGTCGAGGTCGATGCGCAGCACCTCCACCACCAGCGCATCGCCGGGGGCCGCGCCCTCGATGCGGATCGGGCCGGTGGCCGGATTGGTCTTGGGATACCGGTCGGTGAACACCGGCGCCGTCAGTGCCTCGTCCTCCGGGCGCTTCACCTTCCCGGAACGCGCATCGTGCGTCTCCACCATCACCTCGCACGGGGCCTGCACCGCCAGCCTGGGCGGGGCGTCGGGATCGATCGCGAAGGCAAGCTCGCTGCGGTCGAGGAAGTGGATTGGCGCTGGCATGGCCTGGCTCCCGGCAAAGGTATCGGCAAGGTCAGCTTAACCCGAAACGGCCACACTGCCGCGCCCCCTCCGGCTGACGGACCCGCCCATGCTCCTCCGCACCCTGATTGCCGCTGCGACCTCCATGGCCCTGGGCGCGACCACCCCGGCGCCCGCCCGCGCCAGCGCCATCCTGGCGCAGCATTTCTCCTCGCAGGAGGAACTCGCCAACTACCTCGCCAAGCATGGCCTCGATGCCGGGGCGGACATGCGCATGATGGTGCAGGGCCGCCTGGGCGACAGCCGCATCGGTGGCGCGTGGGAGGTCGGGCTGTTCGGTGCCGAGGATGCGGCCGCCGCAAAGCCCGGCGCCACCGCGCAGCTGAACTGGGCCAAGGAACAGTCCGAAACCTCGTGGGTCCCGTTCAGCCTCTCGCGCTTCGGGGAGACGCTGGCCTTCACCCTGGGCGGCGCGACCACCGTGCTGACCCTGCCCAAGGGCGAGGCCATCTCGGCGCTGGCCTTCACCGCCGTCGCCGGGCCCAAGGACAGCCGGGCGATCCTGCGCGACCTCGTGCTGGATGGAAAAGCGCTCGACAGCGCGGAGGTCCGCGCCGATTCCGGCAGCCAGGATACCTCGCTGGTGCAGGGGCTCGACGGCGACTTCACGCTCACCGGGGAAGCGCGCCTGCGCTGGGATGAAAAATCGATGCCCAAGGATCTCGCCAGCGTGCGGGTCCAGATCGCCGGCTACGCCCTCACCAGCGAATTCATGGTCCCGCCCGGCAACCCCGCCCAGATCGCAGCGCCGCCCAGCCCCGCGGCAATCCCGGAGCCAGGCAGTGCGATGGTGCTGTTGGCGGCATCCCTCGGCCTGATCGGTCATCGCCATTTGCGCCGCCGTGGCGCTGGCCAGGACTGAGACCGGCAGGACCGGGAAACATCCGACGGATCCGGGATGGTAGCGGCGGACGGATTTGAACCGCCGACCAAGGGATTATGATTCCCCTGCTCTACCGCTGAGCTACGCCGCCATCCCATCCGTGCGGAGGAGCGGCACATAGACCCGCCCGGCGCGGCCCGTCAACTGCGCAATGTCGCGGCCTGCTACTCGGGGCCCGCCACGCGATACAGGGTGAAGAACGAACCCCGGTGTACCGGCCGCAACGCCGGCGGCAGGGGGGGCGTGGCGCCGAAGTGCAGCCCGACCGCCATGTCGAACTGCCGTGGCCAATCATGCCAGTAGGCCACCCGCCCGATGCCGTCGATGCGCGGCAGGCCAGCCGCGGCGAGGCCGGCCCAGAGATGCCGGTCGGACACCAGCGGGGACTCATGTGGGCTGATCGGTGCGGTCAGCGCCGATGCATGCACCGTCATCATCGGCTGCTTGTGCAGGTTCGGATAGAAGGCGTCGCGCTCGATCACCGCCAGGGCAGGCATGTGGATCCAGGTGAAGAGCGGCCCGCGCGGGATCGCGGGATCGCCCGGGCCCTCCGCCCGGAAGGCCAGCACGCGGCTGCCGCGGGGCAGGTGCGCCAGGGCCGCCTGCAACTCCCGGTATTGCGCATCGACCGGCCGCCAGGCGGCGGCGATGGTGCCGACATGGCCCAGGAACAGCGCCCCCGCCAGCGTGGCGGCGGCCGCCTCGGGCCAGCCGGCGCGCAGCGGGCGCAGCCCCGCCACCAGCACCACGGCGGCCACCACCGGCAGGCGGAACTGCATGCCCCACAGCCCCAATGGCGCGCCCGGCAGCAGCAGCGTGGCCAGCATCATCGCCCCTGCCGCGCACCAGATGCCCGGCGCCACCGCCAGACGGCGCGCGGCCAGCCCGGCCGCGACCGCGACCGCAGTAAAGGCCAGGATGGCCATGTCGAACTTCGAGCCGGGGAACATCGTGGCGGAGAGCAGGCCGCTCAGGTGCCGCCGCCAGGGGTCGTATGTCGTCGGCCCCGGATGGGCATCGCCGGAAACCGCGAGTGCCAGGGCCAGCGGCAGCACGAAGGGCAGCCCCAGCACTACCAGGCGCCGCCCGATCTCCCTGCGATCGTGCCACCAGCGCGCCGCCTCGTACCCGGCCAGGCACAACCCAAGTGCCACGATGCCGGCGTAGTGGGTGAGATAGACCACCAGCGCCACGCCCGCCGCCACCACCACGCGCCGCGACACCGGCCCATGTTCGCCAGCCACCCAGAGTGCGAAGCCGATTACCGCCAAGGCAGCAGAGAGCAGGTAGGGCAGGAAGCCCATGTGCAGCGGATAGCTGTAGAGAAACAGCCCGGCCAGCAATGGCCAGGCGGACACTCGGCCATACAGCGCCCGGTGCAGCAGAACGGCGCCCAGCAGGAACAGCGCCCAGGTCAGCACCACCAGCGCCCGCCCCACCCACAGGATCGGCATCAGCTTCGCCAGCACCAGCCCCAGCGCATCCATCCCGACATAGGGCGTGAGCTGCCAGCGCACGGTATAGAGGCGCTGCAGGTCCACGCTTGCATCGATCCCGGCGAGGATGTGCAGCCGGGCAAGATGGTTGACGGTATCGGCCGTCGGCGGCACCAGCACGAGCAGCAGCGGCACCGCGGCGATGGCCAGCACGGCCGCGAACCCCGCGGCCACCAGGGCGCGCGGATGGGGCATCAGCCTGCGGTCAGGCGGCGCAGATGAAGCCCCCGCCCAGCACGCGGTCGCCCTGGTAGAACACGCAGGCCTGCCCCGGCGCGGCCAGGGCCGGCTCCGCCAGATGCACCTCGGCCCCCTCGGCGGTGGGCACCACGCGCGCCGGGCGCAGCGTGTCCCGCGCACGCAGCTTCACGTGGCAATCGACCGCGGCGGGGGCCACCAGCCAGTTCACCTCGCGCAGCTTCACCACCGGGCTGCCGGCGGTGGGCGCACCCACCACCACGCGCCGGCGCGCGGCATCAAGCCCCACCACCACGCGGCGCGTCCCCTCATGCTGTGCGGCGGCGCCGAGGCGCTTGGCCTGGCCGACCGTGAAGCGCCCCACGCCCTCATGCAGGCCGACCACCGTGCCGGCCTCGTCCACGATCTCCCCGGGCTGCACCGCATCCGGGCGCAACCTGGCCACCACCTCGGCATAGCTGCCGGAGGGCACGAAGCAGATATCCTGGCTGTCCGGCTTGCGCGCCACCGGCAGGCCGAGCCTGGCCGCCTCCGCCCGCACCGCGTCCTTGTTCGGCATGCCGCCCAGCGGGAACAGGCTGCGGCCGAGCTGCTGCTGGGTGGTGGCGAACAGGAACCAGCTCTGGTCCCGCGCCGCATCCACCGCGCGGTGCAGCTCCGCCCCCTGCGCGCCCTCGACGCGGCGCACATAGTGGCCGGTGGCCATCGCCTCCGCGCCCAGGTCGCCGGCCAGGGCGATCAGGTCGCCGAACTTCACGCTCTGGTTGCAGCGCACGCAGGGCACCGGCGTTTGCCCGGCGGCGTAGCTGTCGGCGAAATCCTGCATCACCGCGGCGCGGAACCGTGCCTCGGCATCGATCACGTAATGCGGGATGCCAAGCCGGTCGGCCACGCCGCGCGCGTCGTGAATGTCCTGCCCGGCGCAGCAGGCGCCCTTGCGGCCTACGGCGGCGCCGTGGTCGTAGAGCTGGAGCGTGACGCCGATCACGTCGTGGCCAGCCTCGGCCATCAGCCCGGCCACCACCGAACTGTCGACGCCGCCGGACATGGCTACCAGGATGCGCATGAGAGACCCTCAGCAAGGATTCTTCTTTTTCTGAAGAAAAAGAAGCAAAAAGACTTTTGTTCGTTTGCAGCGTCGCCCGCCGGGTTTCCCCGGCCCAGTTCCAAAAGTTTTTTGGTTCTTTTTTTCAAAAAAGAACCGCTTGCTTAGCCCGTCAACATATTCCGGCTGCCGGCGGGCACCTTCACCACCAGCCCATCCAGCTCATCGCTCATCACGATCTGGCAGCCGAGGCGCGAGGTTTTCTCCAGCCCAAAGGCGAGGTCGAGCATGTCTTCCTCGTCCTCCGTGGGATCGCCCAGCTTGCCGAACCACTCGGCGTCCACGATCACGTGGCAGGTGGAGCAGGCGAGCGAGCCTTCGCAGGCGCCTTCGATATCCACGCCGTGCTTGTGCGCGATCTCCAGCACCGACAGGCCGAGCGGCGCATCCACCTCGCGGCGGGTGCCGTCGCGATCGATGAAGGTCATCTTGGGCATGGGGGGCGTCAGGCCTCGGAAGGGTGGGAAGGGGCAGCCGCGTGGGCACGCGCCAGCATGGCGACGGCGGCATCGATATCGGCGGGGGAGGTAAAGCGTCCGATCCCGATGCGCAAGGTCCGTGCGGCCTGGTCGTCCGACAGGCCGAGCGCGCGCAGCACGTAGGAGGGCTCGACCTCCGCCGAGGAACAGGCCGAGCCGGTGGAGACGCACAGCTCCGGCATCGCCGCCAGCATCGCCTGGGCCGGGGTGGCGGGGAAGGTGAGGTTGAGGTTGCCGGGAATGCGATGGGTGGGGTCGGCGTTGAGGTGAATGCCGGGAATGGCCTGGCCGAGTTCGGCCATCAGCCGGTCGCGCAGCGCCGCGATGCGCTGGTGGTCTTGTTCCATCTCGGCGCGGGCGATGCGGCAGGCCTCGCCGAGGCCGACGATCAGCGGCGCCGGCAGGGTGCCGGAGCGCAGCCCGCGTTCCTGCCCGCCGCCGGAGAAGAGCGGGGCGAGGCGCACGCGCGGGCGGCGGCGAACGTAGAGGGCGCCCACGCCCTTGGGGCCGTAGAGCTTGTGGCCGCTGATGGAGAGGAGGTCGATGCGCGTCGCCTCCACGTCCAGCTTGATCTTGCCGGCGGCCTGTGCGGCGTCGGTGTGGAACTGGGCACCGGCCGCGTGGGCGAGGGCGGCGAGGGCGGCGATGTCCTGCACCACGCCGGTTTCGTTGTTCACGGCCATTACGGTGAGCAGCAGGGTGGGCACGCTGAGGGCCTCACGCACCGCTTCGGGATCGAGCAGGCCGTCGGGGCGGACGGGGAGCACCACGGGCTCGAACCCCTCGGCGGCGAGATCCGCCACCGCTTCCAGCACGCATTTATGTTCGGTGGCGGCGGTGATGACGCGCTTTCGCGGGTCGCCCTGTTGGGCGGCGAAGCGGGCAATACCCTTGATGGCGATGTTGTTGCTTTCGGTGGCGCCGGAGGTGAAGACGATCTCGCGGGCATCGGCGCCGATCAGGGCGGCGACATGGCCGCGTGCCGTCTCCACCGCGTCCTCCGCGAAGCGGCCCATGGCGTGCTCGGCGGAATGCGGGTTGCCGAAATGCTCGGTGAAGAAGGGCAGCATGGCCTGCACCACGCGCGGGTCGCATTGCGTGGTGGCCTGGTTGTCCAGGTAGATCGGGCGGTTGGGGCGGTTGTTCATCGCAAGGGCCTCACGCCGCGCGGCGCAACAGGCGCCCGGCCATCTCCAGATAGGCGGCGTTCAGGCGATCTGCATCCTCGGCCGAGGCATTCCACGGCAGCGACACGCGCACGGCACAGCCGGCGAGCGGGCCGAGCCCCATCGCCTCCAGCACGTGGCTGGCCGCAACCTTGCCGGAGGAACAGGCGGCACCGGCGGAGACCTGGAAGCCCGCGAGGTCGAGCGCGATCACCTGCGTGTCTGCCCGCACGCCGGGCAGGGCGAGGCAGGTGGTGTTGGCCAGGCGCGGGGCGGCGGCGCCCAGGGCGACGGCACCGGCGGCGGTGGCTGCGGCCTCAATCCGGTCGCGCAGGGCGGCGAGGCGGGATTGTTGCGCGAGGTCGGCGACGGCGGCCTCGGCGGCGGCGGCGAGGCCGGCGACGGCGGGAAGCGGGGGCGTGCCGCCGCGGCGGCCGCGTTCCTGGCCGCCGCCGCGCATCAGCGGGGGCAGCGCGGGGTCGCCGGCCAGCAGCAGGGCGCCGGCGCCCATCGGCCCGCCGAGCTTGTGGCCGGAAATGGCGAGGCTGTCGGCGCCCAGGGTTGCGAGATCAATGGCCAGGCGACCGGCGGCCTGCACGGCATCCACGTGCAGCCGGGCGCCATGGGCGCGGCAGAGGGCGGCGGCCTCGGCGATGGGGTGCAGCACGCCGGTTTCGTTGTTGGCGAGCATCAGGCACACCAGGGCGGGCGGGCCGGCGGTGAGCTGGCGGGCCAGGGCGGCGAGGTCGACGATGCCGGTGCCGTCCACCGGTACCAGCTCGGCCCCTGGGGCGGCGGCGCGCACCGCATCGTGCTCCGTGGCGCCGACCAGGATGCGTCGCCCGGCGCCGAGGCCGTGCAGGGCGAGCGCGTTGGCCTCCGTGCCGCCGGAGGTGAACACCACGCCGGCGGGGGCGGCGCCGAAGCAGGCGGCAAGGCGGGTGCGGGCGTCCTCCAGCATCCGGCGCGCGGCGCGGCCGGCGGCATGGACGGAGGAAGGGTTCCCAGGCGTGTCCATCGCCGCCAGCACGGCCGCGCGGGCGGCGGGGCGGAGCGGTTCGGTGGCGTTCGCGTCGAAGTAGGCCATGCCGCCTCCCTTCAGGTGCCGCAAAAGCGCACGAAACACATCAAGGCGCGCAGCCTGGGGCCGCACGCTCCGCGCAACAATATGGCCGAGAGTCACTGAAATCCTAGCGACTTCTTTTCCCGCGCGTCAACGAATCTCCTTGTCTCACGCCCTGCAAGGGTGGCATGCCTTTCTGGCGTTGGTATCTGCACTGGCCAAAGGCGCACCTTATAACAGTCTCGCGAGGTAGTTATCTCCGTGCCCAGCAGACGCCCGGCGCGGCGCTTTTCTTCGCGCGGGCAGGGGCAGAAGAACGACACGCCTCCTCTTTCGGTTCGCGGCGCTTCCTCCGCGGGCCTCCAGCAACAGGGATCGGAATTCCGCGCACCATGCCTGAAGTCATGTTCGCTGGCCCTGACGGCCGCCTCGAGGGCCGTTATCACCATTCCAAGGAAACCGGCGCCCCGCTGGCGCTGATCCTGCACCCCCACCCGCTGCACGGCGGGACCATGAACAACCGCGTTGCCTACACGATGTACCAGTCTTTCCAGAAGCTGGGCTTTTCCGTGATGCGGTTCAACTTCCGTGGTGTGGGCCGCAGCCAGGGCCGCTACGATGGCGGCATCGGCGAGATCAGCGACGCCGCCGCGGCGCTGGACTGGATGCAGGCGGTGAACCCGAACCATGGCGGGCTGTGGATCAGCGGCTATTCGTTCGGCGCCTTCGTGGGCATGCAGCTGCTGATGCGCCGGCCGGAAGTCTCCGGCTGGGTGAGCGTGGCGCCGCCGGCCAACCACTATGATTTCGGCTTCCTCGCCCCCTGCCCCTGCGGCGGGCTGATGCTGCACGGCGACACCGACGAGCTGGTGCCGGAGCCCGCCGTGCGCAAGCTGGTGGACAAGCTGAACACCCAGAAGGGCGTGAAGGTCGATTACCGCATCCTGGAAGGCGCCGACCACGTGTTCGCCGCCCAGGCCGACGATATCGGCGGGGCGATCGAGGACCATGTGCGCACCACCATGTCTCGCCGCACGATGGCGCTTGCCGCCGACTGAGTTCGCCCGCCTACCCGGACTGAAGCAGCCCCGCACACCGTTCGCGGGGCTTCTTCATGTCTGGGCCCCGCGCTAAACAGGCGCCCAACCGACCCCTGGAACCCACGACCATGCCCCGCAGCGACTTCCTGCATGAGGCCACCGAACGCGGCTTCGTCTTCCAGTGCACCGATACCGACGCGCTCGATGCCGCGCTGAAGGCCGGGCCGGTGGCGGGGTATATCGGCTTCGACGCCACGGCCAATTCGCTGCACGTGGGCAGCCTGGTGCAGATCATGCTGCTGCGCCTGCTGCAGCGCACCGGCAACAAGCCGGTGACGCTGATGGGCGGCGGCACCAGCCGCATCGGGGACCCCTCGTTCCGCGACGAGGCGCGCTCCCTGCTGACCGACGAGCAGATCGCCGCCAACCTTGCCGGCATCCGGCGCTGCTTCGATCCGTTCGTGCGCTTCGGGGATGGGCCGACCGATGCCTTCATGCCCAACAACGCGGATTGGCTGGACAAGCTCGGCTACATCCAGCTGCTGCGCGAGGTCGGCGTCCATTTCAGCGTCAACCGCATGCTGTCGTTCGACAGCGTGAAGTCGCGCCTGGACCGCGACCAGGGGCTGACCTTCCTGGAGTTCAACTACTCCATCCTGCAGAGCTACGATTTCCGCGAGCTGAACCGCCAGTACGGCGTGACGCTGCAGATGGGCGGCTCCGACCAGTGGGGCAACATCGTCTCCGGCATCGACCTGGTGCGGCGCACCGATGCCAAGCAGGTGTTCGGCCTGACCACGCCGCTGATCGCCACCGCCTCGGGCGCCAAGATGGGCAAGTCTGCCCAGGGCGCGGTGTGGCTGACGGCGGACCGGCTGCCGGTGTTCGACTACTGGCAGTTCTGGCGCAACACGGAGGATGCGGATGTGGGCCGCTTCCTGCGCCTGTTCACCGACCTGCCACTGGCCGAGATCGCACGGCTGGAGGCGCTGGGCGGGGCGGAGATCAACGAGGCGAAGAAGATCCTGGCCACCGAGGCCACCACGCTGGCGCACGGCGCCGCGGCCGCCCAGGCGGCGGCCGAGGCCGCGCGCGGGCTGTTCGAGAGCGGCGGCGGCGGCGGCGAGATCCCGCTGGCCCTCATTCCCGCCGACAAGGTGGGCGAGGGCCTGCCCGCCTTCCTGCTGGTGGCGCTGTCTGGCCTGGCCGCGAGCAACGCGGAGGCGCGCCGGCTGGTGCGCGGCGGCGGGGTGCGGGTGGATGATGCCGTGGTGTCCGACGAAGGCCAGGTGTTCACCGCGGCCCAGCTTGCCACGGGCGTGAAGCTGTCGGTCGGGCGCAAGCACCACCGGCTGGTGCGGATCGGGTAGCGCCCTGGCCCGATCGGTCCGAATCGTTCCAGCGTTACGGTTGACCGATGAGCGGTGTCGGCGCCGGCAAGCGAAGCGGTCACAGAGGGCACGGAGAAGCAAGGTGACAGTCACCCGGGCTTCTCCCGGCTTGATGCGGGCCTCTGCGTGGTCTCTGTGACCGCCTTGTCTTGGGATGGCAGCGTGCGCTGGGCGTGAGTCGTCGCCGCGGTACGCGGGGTTTTTGCGACGGATTCGGGGTGATTTTGGGCGCACGGCGGCTATGGGGGTGCGCGGGCGGCCGGCGGCGGGGGGAATACGGGCGCGCGATGGCCCAACAGGGACATGCCGCGGTTGGGCTTGCCGCGCAGCAGCCAGCCGAGTTCGGCGCGGGCGCGGCGGAGGCGGCGCAGCTCGTACCAGTCCTGGGGGGAGTCCGGGTCTTCGTTGGGGTTGGTGTGCGCGGCGAGGAAC
>JBIKOJ010000355.1:0-2970 GCA_044358135.1 Acetobacteraceae bacterium
CTTTTTTCTGAAGAAAAAAGAAGCAAAAAAGACTTTATCCGCTTGCGCACGTGCTGGACGACTGGCATGGGCGCAAGCGGGTAAAAGTTCTTTGGTTCTTTCTTTCCAGAAAGAACGGCGTTGGTTGTGGCCCAAGGTACGCGGCTGGAGCAGATAGTCCAGCCTGACACCGATCAGCATCATCCATAAGGACGCGATCACGGCGCGCATCGGGTTGCCGTTCGCGTGATGCTGCTACAGAAACACTGTCGCCGGCAAAACGGCGCCCCCAACGGTGGGCAGACACCAGAGGGGCATGCTGCCGATATCGAAGGGCCAGGTGCGCCAGATCACCACCTTCACCACGGTGGGTGGCGCTTCGGTTTCTGGCGTCTGCGCATCGTGGGCCGTTGCAGCCACCACCCGGAGGGTTCCCTTCACCGCGGTGCCGGGGGGCAAAGCCTGGCACCCTGGCGATTTGGTGCACGCAGAGAACGGTTCAGGCCGTGGGGCCTGAACCCAACGCCTCTTCCGGCACCGGTGATGCCATGTGGCGAACCATTCTGCCCGCGTGTATGTTGCGCCCATGGCCGCCCCGCCCACCGTTTCGGTGATCATGCCCACCTACAACGCAGCGCCCTTCATTGGCGAGGCGATCGGTTCGGTGTTGGCGCAGGACATGCCCGATTTCGAGCTGCTCGTGGTGAACGACGGATCGACCGATGGGACCGGCGAGATCGTGCGCTCCTTCACGGACCCGCGCGTGCGCGTGGTGGACCAGCCCGCAAACCTTGGAATTGCCTGTTCCGTCAACGTTGCGCTGGCGCTGTCGCGCGGGCGGTTCGCGGCCCGGCTGGACAGTGACGATATCATGCTGCCGCATCGGCTCTCGACGCAGGTCGCGTTCCTTGAGCACCATCCCGAGGTGTTCGGGGTTGGCAGCGACATGCGCGCTTTCGGCGATGTAAGCGGAGACACCGATCTGCCGGAGCATGATGCCGAAATCAAGGTGATGCTGGCGGTGGGCCGGAACAATCTGGCGAACCCGGCCATGATGTTCCGACTGGAGCTGGTACGCCAGTTTCGGCTTCAGCACTCGCCGCGCTACGGCGCAGCAGACGATCTGGAGTTCTGGATCACATGCATGCGGCACGGCGCGATCTACGCGAACATCAAGCAGGTCCTCGTTTATCACAGAATTCGCGATGGCAGCGCCAGCGGCCAGGGCATTCCGATGGCGCAACACCTCTTTGCCGACATCCTCGGGGACTTGTTCCCAATGATGACACGGGAGGACATGTGGAACGTGGCATGTCCGCTGGCCCATGAGGTCCTGTCGGTCGAGCAGGTCGTGGCGACGCGTGATGCCCTGGATCGCCTGCCGCACCCAACCCCCACGCGCTACGGCGAGAACCGGGACTTGCTGCACCAGACCATGAGGCTACTGGGGCGCCAGATGCGGGAGCTGCTGTCCGCCACCTGATAAAGTGGCGGAGCGTGGGGGCCGGATCGATGCTATCGCCCTCTGAAATCCGGCGTGCGGCGCTCGCCCATTGCCTTCACGCCCTCGCGGAAATCGGCGGTGCGGCGCTGCCACTCCTGTTCCACCAGTTCGCGCTCGGTCGCGGTTTCGATGGCATCGGCCAGGCCGCGGCGCAGGGTTTCGCGAGTGGATTGCAGGGCCAAGGGTGCGGCCACCGCGATTTCGGCGGCGAGCGCCATGGCGGTGCTGCGCAGCTCGGACAGGGGCGCGAGCTGGTCGGCCAGGCCCATGGCGACGGCTTCCTCCCCGGTGTAGCGCCGGCCGGTGTAGAAGATCATCTGCGCCTTTTGCTGGCCGACCAGGCGCGGCAGCGTGGCGGTGAGGCCGAAGCCGGGGTGGAAGCCCAGGCGGGTGAAGTTGGCGCTGAAGCGGGCCTCGGGTGCCGCGATGCGGAAATCCGCCACCAGCGCGAGGCCGAGGCCGCCACCGATCGCGGGGCCCTGGATGGCGGCGACGATGGGCTTCCTGTTGCGGAAGATGCGGGCTGCTTCCTTGTAGAGGTGCTTCGTTACCTGCCCGCCTTCTTCCGTCACCAGGCCGGTATCGGGTCGGTTGGAGAAATCGGCGCCGGCGCAGAAGGCCTTGCCCTCGGCGCAGAACAGGATGGAGCGGATCTCGGGGTCGGCGTCGAAGGCCTGCAGCGCGTCGGCGATCTGGTTGATGAGCGACACGTCGAAGAAGTTATGCGGCGGCTTGCGGATTTCGACGATTCCGACGCGGCCTTCGGTGGTGGCGGCGATGTCCTGGTAGGTGGCCATGGTTTGGACTTTCAGGTGAGGGTCGCGAGGAAGGCGAGGACGGCTTCATTGAAGGCGGCAGGCTGGTCGATGTTGGCGGCGTGGCCGGCATCGGGGATGACGACCTTGGTGCTGCCCTCGATCTTGGCTGCCATGTAGTCGGTGGCGACGAGGAACGGCGTGTCCTTGCTGCCGACCAGCACCAGCGAGGGCACCTTGATGCCGGGCAGCGAGTTGATCACGCCGGCATCGCGCTGGGTGAGCATGCCGCGGGCGGCGTGGGCCAGGCCGGTGGCATCGCGGTGGCGGGATTTGGAGCGCTCCGGCGAGCCTTTCAGCAGCGGGGCCAGGCCCTCGGCATCGAAGCGGGTGGCGGTCTCTAGGCTGCGGGCGTTCCAGGCGTCGCGGGCTTCGTCTTTCTTGAAGCCGGGGCCGGTGTCGATGATCAGCAGCGCGCGGCAGCGCTCGGGGTGGCGCAGGTGGAAGGCGAGCGACATGTAGCCGCCGAGCGAGAGGCCGCCGATGATGGCTTGCTTCGCGCCGACGGCATCGAGAATGGCGGCCATGTCGGAGACGGTGGCTTCTTCGCTATAGGCGGCGGGGTCGGCGGGGTAGTCCGAGTTCCCGTGGCCACGCATGTCCCACAGGATCAGGGTGTGGTGCTTCGACAGGGGCTCGATCTGGCCGCGCCACATGGCCGAGGTGGCAGAG
>JBIKOJ010000357.1:0-2953 GCA_044358135.1 Acetobacteraceae bacterium
GGAGCTCCTTCTTTCCCATCATGACCGGACACACACGAAATTCCCGACACTCCCGCGAAGGCAATATCAAGCGCTATACCATTGAAGAAATCCAGGCCCGCCGCGCCAACGGCGAAAGCCTCACCGATTGGCACCGCCTCGACACCATGACCGAAGCCGAACTCGAAGCCGCCATCGCCTCCGACCCCGATTGGAAAGACATCCCCGCCGACTGGTACAAGGATGCCGTCCTCGTCACCCCCGCCCCCAAGCAGCTCCTCTCCCTGCGCCTTGATGCCGACCTCATCGCCTGGTTCCGCGCCCAGGGCCCCGGCTACCAAACCCGCATGAACGCCGTCCTCCGCGCCTACATGGCCGCCGCCGCCAAAAACAAAACGCTATAACGTAACGCCAACACCCCCGCCTTGAGCCAAACCCCACACCAACGCACCATCCGCCCATGAGCACGCCCTACGATGTCCGCATCGGCATCGACCTCGGCGGCACCAAGACCGAGATTGCCGCCCTCGCCCCCGATGGCACCCTTCTCCACCCCCGCACACCAGGAGAATGATGCCGAACACATCGTTTCGCACCGCCCCAAGCGTCCCAGCGACCCAATCCGCCTGAACGCCATCCTCCGCACCCCCGTTGCCTCCCACCTCAGGAACAAAACGTTATAACGTAACGCTCACGACCCCCAGCTACACACGCCGCCGTCCTTTCCGTGTTCCCTTGCGTCGTCCCGCCCTTGTGGCCCCTTTCTGCCTCACCCCCCCTCGTCCCCGCCCACATCCCCCGGTCCCGTCGCCCAGGCCAGTTCCACCAGCGTCACCACCCGCCGCCCGGCCCCGTCCACCTGGGTCACGATCAGCCCCTGCTCCTCGATGAACGCCAGCACCCGCCGCGCCCGCCCCAAGGACCGCGTGCCATAGGCGCGCGCGAACGCCGCATCCCCCGGGCACGCCGCCCCCTCCTTCGCCGCCCGCGCGATCATCAGGAAAATGCCCTGCATGTCCTCCGGCAGCGTCGCCGCCCGCAGCTCCACATCGCGCCAGGCCGGCTCGTCCAGCATCGCCCCGCCCACCCCGGCCCGCGCCCGCGTCAGCATCCGCCGGAACGCCGCCAGGTCGCGCACCCCCGCCTCCAGCTTCTCGATCCGGCAGCGCACCAGGAAATCCTGGTACAGCACGCTGGCAGAGCGGAACCCAGCCTCCGGGTCCGCCAGGATCGCCCCCAGCACCGTCTCCACCCGCGCCCGCAGCGCCGCCACCTCCTCCAGGCTGGGCGGGTCCAGGATCAGGTCGCCCTGCCGCTCCCGCCCCGCCCGCTCCCGCGCCCCGGGGCCGGCGGCCACCAGCTGCGCCAGCAGGTCGGGCATCGGCGGCGGCGGCACCCGCCGTGGCGCTCGTGGCGTCGCCGGGGCCGCGGCCAAAATCACCGCCCTTGCATCCTCCAGCCCCGCCTCCGGCAGCGGCATCAAGCGGGAGGGCGCATGCCGCGCCTGCGTCTCCGTCGGCCCGATCCGCAACCCCAGCGGCCGGCGCGACAGGGCCGGCCCCAGCGCCATGAACTGCCCGCGCTCCAGGTCGCGGAACGCCTCCGCCTGCCGCCGCTCCATCCCCAGCAGGTCGGCCGCCCGCGCCATGTCGATATCCAGGAAGGTCCGCCCCATCAGGAAGTTGGAGGCCTCGGCCGCCACGTTCTTGGCCAGCTTCGCCAGGCGCTGCGTCGCGATCACCCCGGCCAGCCCGCGCTTGCGCCCCCGGCACATCAAGTTGGTCATCGCCCCCAGCGAGGCCCGCCGCGCCTCGTCGGAAACCTCGCCCGCCACCGCCGGGGCGAAAAGCTGCGCCTCGTCCACCACCACCAGCATCGGATACCAATGCTCGCGCCCCACCTCGAACAGCCCGTCCAGGAACGCCGCCGCCCGCCGCAGCTGCCCCTCCGCGTCCAACCCCTCCAGGTTCAGCACGGTGGAAACCCGGTGCATCCGCGCCCGCTCCCCGGCCAGCATCAGCTGCTGTTCCGTTTCCCCCTCGGCATCGATCACCAGATGGCCGAACCGCTCGCCCAGGGTCACGAAATCCCCCTCGGGGTCGATCACCGCCTGCTGCACCCAGCCCGCACTCTGCTCCAGCAGCCGCCGCAGCAGGTGGGATTTGCCGGAGCCGGAATTGCCCTGCACCAGCAGCCGCGTCGCCAGCAGCTCCTCCAGATCGAGCACCGCCGCCGCGCCGCCCGCGGTCCGTCCCATCTCGATCGCTACCGTCATGCCCGACTCGAAACCCCGCGCGCGTAGGGGACTATCAACCCCACCGCGCCCCATCCGGCAACCTCCCGCCCCGCATCTCGTCAAAAAATCTTTCTAACTATCCCTTGCATCGCCCGGTCGCTGGGCTTATAGTCCCATCCATGACATGGGCATGGCACAACCCCGTACCGGTTGCACACGACCACCCGCCCCATCCCGGGCTGGAGCTGATCGCGCGCCTGGAATCCGTCTTCGCCCCGCTGTTCCAGCGCATCACCGCCTGCACGGCCCTGCTGCCCCTTCTCCTCCCGCTCGCCTGCGCCCGCCTCATGCGCGCCCGCGCCCGCATCGCCGCCATCCTGGCCGCCGTTGCCGAGGGCACCTGGCAGGCCCCCCGCCCGCGCGCCCCGCGTCCCACCCCGCGCAAGCGCACCCTCTCCCCCTATCTGCCCCGCCGCCGCGGCTGGCTCGGCCACGTGACGGACCACCACGTCCGCGCCCACGCCAGCCAACTCACCCATCTCCTCAACGACCCCGGCACCCAGGCCATCCTCGCCCGCGCCCCGGCCACCGCCCGCGCCGCCCTCATCCGCGCCCTGCGCGGCCCCACCCGCCTCCTCGGGCTGGATCTCCCCTCCCAGCTCCAGCTCGCCGGCCCCCCGCGCCCGCCCCGAATCCGCAAGCCGCGCCCCAGGCCCGAACGCCCCCAGGGCGTCCTCC
>JBIKOJ010000358.1:0-2947 GCA_044358135.1 Acetobacteraceae bacterium
GTGCGGGCGCGCTGACGACAGGGGCTGCGCGCGCGATGACGCGGCGCAGGCCCTGGATCAGGCCGGTGATGATGTGGGTGAACTGGATCATGGTTAGATATATAACTAACTATCGGCGGCGGTGCACGGGGTGTGTGGGGATTTTTTCTGGGTTGGTGTCCCAAGAGACCCCCTCATTGATCCGCTTCGCGGTTCAATCCCCCGCGAAGACGTGAGGGGAGACAAGGAAGTCAGAAAGTAAGCAAGAAAGTGGCCACAGAGACACAGAGGCACAGAGGAGCAAGGCAAGGGAGAGCAAGAAAGATGGCGGAACCGCTTCGCGTTCCGCCCTACTCTTGATGGTGGGGTGCGTGGTTTGGAAGTCTTTTTGCTTCTTTTTCTTCAGAAAAAGAAGGGCTTGCTTGCTTTCCTGTCAGCCGGCGGGGGTGGGGGTCCAGGGGGTGAGGGACCAGAGGGTGGCGAGGGTGGTGCGGTCTTCCTCGATCTGGGCGGTCCAGATGGGGCCGGGGAGGGTGATGGGGAGGAAGCCGGATTCGTCGCCGGCGGCGATGAATTCGGGGTCGGCGGCGATGCGGGACAGCGCGGCTTGCAGGGCGGCGATGCGGGCGGGGTCGGCGTGGGCGGGCAGGGCGAGGCCGCGCAGGATGGTGGCCTTGAGGGCGATGCCGGAGGCGTGCAGCGGGGCGACGTCGGGCAGGGCGCGGTGGGGGTGGGCGGTGGCGACGCCGAGGCCGGAGAGCGTGCCTTCGCGCAGGGCCTCGATGGCATCGCCCATGGCGAGGATGGCGGCGGCGGCGTGGCCGTCCTGCGCGGCCTGGCGGGCGGCGGTGGCCGACGGGAAGGCGACGATGTGCAGGGCGGTGCCGGCCAGGGCCTGCAGGCGCAGGGCGGCGAGGTGGCCGGGGCTGCCTTCCGGCGGGGTGCCGAGCGCCATGGCGACGCTGTCTTCGCCGGCGCGGCGCAGCAGGTCGCCGACCGAGGCGAGCGGGGAGCGCGGGCTGGAGACGAAGACCAGCGGTTCCTTCTGCACGGCGCCGACGAGGCGCAGGCGATCGAGCAGGCCTGGTGCGTCACGGTCCACCATGCGGGCGGGCAGGGTGGGGCTGCTGACCCAGCCCAGGGTGAGGCCGGAGGCATCGGAGCCGGCGAGCAGGCGCAGGGCGGAGAGGCCGGCTTCGCCGGGGCGGTTGAGCACGGCCACGCGGACGTCGCGCAGGTGGCGTTCCAGAAAGGGGGCGAAGGCGCGGGCGGAGGGGTCGGCGCCGCGGCCCGGGGGGCTGCCGACGATGAGGGAGAGCAAAGGCGGGGTGGGTTGGGGGTGGGTGCGGGCGTTCAGCGTGGTGCCGGGCAGGGTGAAGGTGGCAGCGAGGAGGGTGCGGCGGGTGATGCGGTGCCGCGCAAGGGCGTGTGACCCCGTTTCGTCTCCCTGACTCCCCGCCTCCCTGTTCAGCTTGCCGGCTGTGTCGCTGCCCCGAAGTGGAACAGGGAGGCGGGGAGTTTGGGAGGGGGCGGGGAGGATGGCTTGGCGGGCTATGGCTTGTTTGGTGCGCTTCGGCTGGTTTTCAGCTTGATTGGCGGCTTTGGGCGTACCCCTCACCCTGCCCTCTCCCCCAAGGGGAGAGGGTTCGCTTTGGTGTACCGGAGCTGTTCCTGCGCGGTGGCCGGTGGGCATGGTTATTGGGTGGCGGGGGCTTCGGTCGGCTTGGTGGGGGCTTGGGCGTCGCGGCGGAGGCGGTTTTCGCCGAGGAAGAGCAGGATCGGGGCGGCGATGAAGATGGAGGAGGAGGTGCCGACGACGACGCCGAACAGGTTCATCCAGGCGAAGCCGGCCAGCGAGGTGCCGGAGGCGAAGATGACCAGGGGCACGGAGGCGAGGAAGATGGTCATCGACGTGCCGACGGTGCGGTTGAGGGTTTCGTTGATCGACAGGTCGATCAGGTCGCGCAGCGGCATGGTTTTGTAGCGGCGCAGGTTCTCGCGCATGCGGTCGTAGACCACGACCTTGTCGTTGGTGGAGTAGCCGAGGATGGAGAGGATGGCGCCGACCATCACCAGGTCGAAATCCAGCCCGGTGATGACGAGGAAGCCGATGGCCTTGGTGATGTCGAGCAGGAGGGTGACGACCGCGCCGACGGCGAACTGCCATTCGAAGCGGAACCAGATGTAGATCAGGATCATCAGCATCGAGACGCCGAGCGCGATCATGCCGTCGCGGAAGAGTTCGCCGGAGACGGCGGCCCCCACGGCATCGGTGCGCACGATGCGGGTGCCGGGGGCGGTGGCCTCCAGCGCCTCGCGCACGCGGGTGATCATCTTCTGGTTTTCGGCCTCGCTGGGCTGGGGGCCGAGGCGGATCATGACGGCGTTGTCGTCGCCGAAGCGCTGCATGGCGGGCTCGCCGAGGCCCTTCTGGGCAATGCCGTGCTTGAGCGCGGGGATATCCGCGGGGCCTGGCGTGCGGATTTCCATGACGATGCCGCCGGCGAAATCGATGCCGAGGTGCAGGCCCGGGGTGAAGAACAGGATCAGCGAGGCGGTGGAGAGGAAGGCCGAGACGATGAGGCCGAGGTAGCGGCCCTTCATGAACTTATAGTTCGTGTTGTCCGGGACGATGCGGAAGAGGGGGCGGATGAACATGACTTCGTCCTAGGACAGCGGGCTGGGCTTGAGGCTGGAAGGGCTGAGCGCGCGGCTACCCCTCACCCAACCCTCTCCCCCAAGGGGAGAGGGCTTTTTGCGTGCCATGGTGGTGTGGATGGGGGACATGGCTAGACCGGCAGCGCCTGGGGGCGGTTGCGGGCGTACCATTTCACCATCATGAGGCGGGCGACCACGGTGGCGGTGAACATCGAGGTGAGGATGCCCACCGTGATGGTGATGGCGAAGCCGCGCACGGGGCCGGCGCCGAAGGTGAACAGCATGACGTGGCTGAGGAAGCCGGTGGCGT
>JBIKOJ010000359.1:0-2942 GCA_044358135.1 Acetobacteraceae bacterium
TGAGGTGGCAGCCCCACCGCCTGCCACGGGTGAGCGCAGCGTCCGCCGCCGCCCGGTGCGCGGGCCGCTGCCGGCGCACCTGCCGCGCGAGCGCGTGGTGCTGCCCAGCCCCTCGGCCTGCCCGTGCAGGCCGACGCCTATGCCGGGTTCAACGAACTCTACGCCCCGGACCGACAACCCGGACCGGTGACCGAGGCCGGGTGCTGGGCACATGCACGGCGAAAGTTCTTCGACCTGGCTGAGCTCGGCCGTGCCCCACTGGCAGTAGAGGCGGTGCGCCGGATCGACGTGCTGTTCGCCATCGAGCGCGACCTCTCTGGCATGCCGGCAGAGGAACGCCTCGCCTTGCGCCAGGAGCGCAGCGCCCTCCCCCTGGCCGAGCTGGAAGCCTGGATGCGCGAGACCCGCGCCAAGCTCTCCCGCCACGCCGACGTGGCCCGCGCCATGGACTACATGCTGAGCCGCTGGGAGAGCTTCGCCCGCTTCCTCGGCGACGGCCGGATCTGCCTCAGCAACAACGCCGCCGAACGCGCCCTGCGCGGCATCGCTATCGGGCGAAAGGCATGGCTGTTCGCCGGCTCCGACCGCGGTGGCGAGCGTGCAGCCGCGATCTACTCCCTGATCACCACTGCCAAGCTCAACGATATCGATCCCCGTGCCTGGCTCGCCGATGTCCTGGCGCGGATCAATGATCACCCGGCCGCGCGGCTCCACGAACGCCTGCCCTGGAACTGGAAACCTGCTGTAAGCGAGGTCGCACTATGAACGCCCTGGCATTATCAGCTGCCGAAAAGGCCAGCATCACGGCCTCGTGCCAAGCGTTTATCGACACGGTGCTCAAGCCATGCTTCCTGCCGACCGTTATCCCAACGCAGTTCAACTACCCCGTTGACATCCAGGGAAAGTGGCATGGCAGCAAATACCAGTTCCTGCAGCGCTACCGATCCGGCTTTAAGGACAATTGCGGTGAGGAATTCGATGCGCCCTTTGTCAGGCTCGACTGGATCAGCCGAAACCAATTCGACGTCCAGTGGCACCGTCACACAGGGCAGTGGTAGCGTGTCCACCAGAACCTATCACTGAACGCCGCGCTCGACGCCATCATCACCAACGAAATCCTGCACCCAAATTGACCCCGTGGCAATCGGCGGATGGATACGAAGGGTCTGACTGACGCCGAGTTTGAGCGGCTCTACGGCACCGAGGAGTAGTGCCTTGCAGCTCTGGTGGCGTCGCGCCGGCAGGAGGGGATGGTGTGTCCGCAGTGCACCAACCCGCGGGTCTATCTCTGTGGCCGCCGGCTGGGCTGCACCCGCTGCAATCGGCGCTGGTCGGTCACCGCGGGCACGGTGATGGCGCACACCAAGCTCGCGCTGCGGGTCTGGTTTCGCGCCATGCACCTGATGGGCAGCACCAAGCAAGGCATCTCAGCGGTCGAGCTGGGGCGTCGGCTGGGCTTCAGCTACCCGTCGGCCTGGTATCTGCACAAGCGGCTGCGCCACGCCATGACCGAGCGCGAGGGCCGGTATCGCCTCGGCGGCGCAGCGGGCGATGGGACCGCACGCCGTCACTGCCATCAAGCTGGTTCAGGCTTCTGCAACCCGGTCCGCCAGAAGCGAGGTGATAGACCGCCCCGTCCTGAGCAACTGGGACCGCCTCATGGAGTACCTCACTGCCAGCCTAGGCTCAGGACCCATAAGCGGCTTGCATCGGCTCGGGAGCATGTGATTCTCGGTAGGTCGGAGGTGGCTGATGTCCGACGTGGTTCTGTTGTCGCGGGCGCAGATGGCCCGCTTGGCGCCGCACTTTCCACGCTCCCGCGGCAAGCGACGGGTAGACGACCGCCGGGTCGTCAGCGGGATCATCTACGTCATCCGCAATGGACTGATGTGGAAGGATGCGCCGCGCCGCTACGGGCCGCACAAGACGCTCTACAACCGCTTTGTCCGCTGGAGCCGCATGGGTGTCTTCGAGCGCATCTTCGTCGCCCTGGCCAGCGAGGCCGGCATTCCCGAGCAACTGATGATCGACAGCACCCACCTCAAGGCGCACCGCACCGCTGCCAGCCTGGCGCAAAAGGGGGCCGATCACGCTGCCTCGGACGCACCAAGGGCGGGCTGAACTCCAAGCTTCACGCCGTCTGCGACCAGCAGGGCCGGCCCGTGCTGATGCTGCTCACCGAGGGGCAGCGCAGCGACCATGTCGGCGGCGCCCTGCTCCTACCGCACCTGCCACACGCCGAGGTCCTGCTCGCCGACCGCGGCTACGACAGCAACCGCTTCCGAGCTGGTCTGGCAGAGCGTGGGATCACCGCCTGTATCCCGCCCATGCCAGGACGCCGCGCTCAGATGGCCTATGACAAAGTTCTCTACCGCCAACGCCACAAGGTCGAGATCATGTTCGGGCGCCTCAAGGACTGGAGGCGCATTGCCATGCGCTACGACAGATGCGCCCACACATTCTTCTCGGCCATCTGCATCGCGGCCACCGTCACATTCTGGCTCCGGTAGTGAGTCCTGAGCCTAGTCCGGGAGAAGACCGAGGTCTTCCGCGTACTATATCTGGACACCAAGAACCGGCTGATCGCCGACGAGGAACTTGGGCGGGGGACGGTGAACCATACGCCCGCCTATCCAAGGGAGGTGGTGAAGAGGGCGCTCGAACTGCACGCCACAGCCTTGATCCTGGTGCACAATAATCCCTCTGGAGACCCTACGCCATCCAAGGACGACATCGAGATGACGAAGGAAATTCAGATGGCAGCCGGCACTCTAGGCGTCACCGTTCATGATCACGTCATTGTTGGGAATGGGCGCTGGGTGAGCTTTCGAGCGGAGCACTTCATTCGATGATAAGCACTGGAATTTTGTAAGCGCAGGCCCGGGACCCTATGGGCTACCGGTTGACGGCTGCGTTTCAGTTTCAGCCCAGTGCCAGGGCAT
>JBIKOJ010000360.1:0-2929 GCA_044358135.1 Acetobacteraceae bacterium
CGGCACTCGGCATCTCCAACGACACGATGGTGGTGTTCTACGACCAGAAGGGCCTGGCCTCGGCCGCCCGCGGCTGGTGGATGATGGGGCTGTTCGGCCACGACCGCGCCGCCGTGCTGGATGGCGGCCTGCCCAAATGGGTCGCCGAAGGCCGCAAGACCGAGGAGGGCGCCCCTGCCCCGGCCGCGCCCGCCACCTTCCGCCCGGATTTCCGCGCCACCCGCCTGCGCGGCGTCGGCGACATTCTGGGCAACGTGGCCTCACAGGCGGAGCTGGTGCTGGATGCCCGCGCCGCTGGCCGCTTCACCGGCGCCGTGCCGGAACCCCGCCCTGGCATGCGCTCAGGCCACATGCCCGGCGCCGCGAACCTGCCCTACACCGAGCTGCTCGCCGCCGACCAGACGCTGCTGCCGCCCGACCGCCTTCGCGCCCGCTTCCTCGCCGCCGGCGCCGATGGCAGCCGCCCGCTCGTCACCTCCTGCGGCAGCGGCGTGACCGCGTGCATCCTCACCCTCGGCCTCACCCTCGCGGGCCTGCCCGCCGGCGCGGTGTATGACGGGTCATGGACTGAATGGGGCGGCCGCCCCGATACCCCCGTGGAGACGAACTGAGATGAACGACAAGACAGAGGGCCAGGGCTACTTCACCCGGCTTTCGCATGCGGGCCGCGCCGGCACCAACGTGCGCGGCTTCGTCAACCCGCCGGTGCATCGCGGCTCCACCATGCTCTACTCCAGCATGAGCGAGCGCACCAACGCGGCCAATGAGCGCTTCGAGCAGAAGGCCCATTACGGCACCGGCGGCAGCGCCACGCATTGGGCGCTGGAAAACGTGGTGGCGGAGATCGAGGGCGGCACGCGCTGCCAGATCGTCTCCACCGGCCTGGCCGCCGTCACCGTGCCGCTGCTCGCCTACCTCAAGGCCGGCGAGCACGTGTTGATGCCCGATAGCTGCTACGGCCCCGCCCGCACCTTCTGCGACAATTTCCTCAGCAAGATGGGCGTCGCCACCACCTACTACGACCCCAGCATCACCGGCGAGGCGATCGAGGCGCTGTTCCAGCCCAACACCACGGTGCTGTACCTGGAAAGCCCCGGCAGCCACACTTTCGAGGTGCAGGACGTGCCGGCCCTGGCCGCCGTGGCGAAGAAGCGCGGCGCCAAGGTGCTGATGGACAACACCTGGGGCATCCACCATTTCCAGCCCTTCCAGCACGGCGTGGACGTCTCCATCCAGGCGCTCACCAAATACGTCGTCGGCCATTCCGACGTGCTGCTCGGCTCCATCACCGTGAACTCGCAGGAGGATTGGGAGCGTGTGCGCAGCACTTCCGTGATGCTCGGCCAGTATGCCAGCCCGGATGATTGCTGGCTCGCCCTGCGCGGCGCCCGCACCATGGGCGTGCGCATGGACCGGCAGGAGAAGTCGGCGGTGGAAGTCGCCGCCTGGCTGCGCACCCGGCCGGAAGTGAAGCAGGTGCTGCACCCCGCCCTGCCCGGCGCCCCGGGCCACGAGATCTGGAAGCGCGACTTCACCGGCGCCTGCTCGCTGTTCGGCGTGGTGTTCCGCGAGGACATCCCCCGCGAAAGCGTGCACGCCATGGCCGAGGCGCTGCAGCTTTTCGGCAAGGGCGCCTCATGGGGCGGCTTCGAAAGCCTCGCCTTGCCCACCGGCACCGTCACCCGCACCGCCGGCAGCGGCCAGTTCGGCGGCGAGATGCTGCGCCTGCATGTCGGCCTGGAAGACCCCGATGACCTGAAGGCCGACCTGGAACAGGGCCTCACCGTCCTCAACGCCCGGCGCTGACAAGATGCCCGACCTTGCCCCCTACGCGGACTATGCGCTCCGTGATGCCGCCATCCCGGAGCTGCCTGGCCACTACCGGGGCAAGGTGCGGGAGAACTACGACCTCGGCGACGGTCGGCGGCTGATCATCGCCACCGATCGTCTCTCCGCCTTCGACCGCATCCTCACCGCCGTGCCGCTCAAGGGCCAGGTGCTGACCCAGATCGCCCGGTTCTGGTTCGACCACACCGCCGATCTCTGCCCCAACCACGTGCTCGAATACCCCGACCCCAACGTGCTGCTCTGCCGCAGCCTCACCATCATGCCGGTGGAAGTGGTGGTGCGGGATTACCTGGCCGGCACCACCTCCACCTCCATCCTGTCGATGTACAAGGCCGGCCGCCGCGAGATGTACGGCCACCGCTTCCCGGACGGCCTGCGCCCGAACCAGAAGCTCCCCGCCACCATCATCACCCCCACCAGCAAGGCCTTCGACGCCGGCCACGACGAGGAACTCACGCCGGCCGAGATCGTCGAAACCGGCCTGCTCACCCAGGCCCAGTGGGACGAAGTCTGCGCCCGCGCCCTCGCCCTCTTCGCCCGCGGCCGTGAGATGGCCGCCCAACGCGGCCTGATCCTGGTCGACACCAAATACGAATTCGGCTTCGCCCCCGATGGCAGCATCGTGCTGGCCGACGAAATCCACACCCCGGATTCCAGCCGCTACTGGTTCGCCGAGACCTACCCCGAACGCTTCGAAGCCGGCACCGCGCCGCAAAGCTTCGACAAGGACTTCATCCGCAGCTGGGTCGTCGCCCGCTGCGACCCCTACAAGGACGACATCCCCGAAATCCCCCAGGACATCGTCCTGCAGGCCGCCGCCATCTACGTGAACGTCTTCGAGGCCATTACCGGCCAAAATTTCCCCCTGCCCGACCCCACCCTGCCAGTGTTGGACCGGGTGCGCAGGAACCTTGCGCGCTATTTCTGATACTTTTCTGTGTGGACTAGGACTTGGTGTGGATTCCCAACGCAATGTCTTATACCAAGTCTCGTTGATTCTGACCGATAGAACCAAAGCAAGGCCAGGGCGCTGCCCTGGACCCGCAAAGGGCCGGCGGCCCTTTGATCCCATTATTTCTTA